>NZ_JBITCO010000023.1:0-47647 GCF_044453265.1 Kitasatospora sp. NPDC051705
GTCGAGGGCGACGACGCGGGTCTCCCCCTCCCCGTAGACCTTGTTCAGGCCGGTGGCGCGGGCGGCCGCCCGGCCGGTGCGGACGGCGGTTGCGGGGAACGTCACGGGGGTGCTCCAGGGGCTGGGAACGGACTTTCGGATTCCGATCCATCCTCCCAAGCCGTTCGGGCCCGACGCGTATGCCCCGGGGAGGGTCGGCCCCCGCCGTCCCGGCGGCGCGGCGGGGGCCTTCTCCTCCTGAGGTATGACGCCGGTCCCTGAGGACCTTCGTCCCCCTCGCTACTCCACCGCGACCCCGAACGCGCCCGCCAGCCCGAGCAGCCCGTTCGCCACCGACCGGCCCGACGGGCTGAACGTCCAGCCGTCGCCCGACCGTTGGAACGAACCGACGAGCATCGCGCTGTCCGGCACGCCCCCGGTGCCGGCCGCCCACTGCGCCGGGCCGGCCGTGCCCGGGCCGTAGGTCGCCGCCATGGCGACCCCGTGCACGTAGCCCAGCGGCAGGGCCGGCGGCTCCTCCTCCTCGGTGGAGACGGCGACCACCACCTCGTCCACCGCCGGCGCCAGCCGCTCCAGGTCCACGGTCAGCCGGACGGCCCGGGCCGGCTCGCCCGGCACCGAGTGGGTGGGGTGCAGCCGCACCGCGCCGTCCGGGTCCTGCGGGTTGTTGAAGAACACGAAGTGCTCGTCGGTCAGCACCCGTCCGCGGGCGCACAGGAACGCGGTCACGTCCAGCTCCACCGCGTCCCCGCCGGCCGTCCGGCTCTGCCAGCTGACCGTCAGACTGCTGTGCCGCTCGGCCGGTTCGGCCGCCCGGGCCACCCCGTCGGCGGGAGCCCCGGCGCCCCCGCCGAGCCGGCCGCGCAGCCCCTGCTCCGCCAGCAGCTCGACCAGCTCGGGCCCGCTGACCAGGGTCAGCGGCTTGCCCTCGATGTAGCTGTACGAGCCGCGCCCGAACCCGGCGGTGGTCACCAGGATGCCCTTGTTCGCGCCGTGGTGACGGACCGTCGACTCCAGGTCGCGCACGGCCGTCGGCGGCACCGTCTTCCGGTAGCGCTTCGCCTGGATCACGATCTTGCCGCCGGTCACCGGGTCCAGGTCCTCGGCGACCACGTCCACGCCGACGTCGCCGCTGCGGGCCGTGGTCATCACCCGGAAGCCGCGCAGCCGGAACAGCTCCGCGATCAGCTCCTCGAAGTCGATCGGGTCCATCTCGAAGAGGTCCGGGTCGTCCTCGCCGCCGTGCCCGGCCAGGCTCCCGCCGACCGTCTCCGGCAGCCGGTCCGGCCGCACCTCGTCCAGCCGCTCCGGTCGCGCCGAGAGCTTGCCGCCCAGGCCCTGGAAGCACTCCACCGGTGCCACCCGGTCCAGCGCCAGCCCGGCGAAACCGGCCCGGGAGGCGGTCAGGGTGGACAGGAAGCGCTCGGCCTCCCGGCCCGTCGCCGGGTCGATGCCGCGGACGAAGCCGTTCAGCACCACCGAGTCCAGCATGCCGTCGCGGTCCGCCCGGAAGAGCTCCGCCGCCAGCCGCAGCGCGGACTGCGCCAGCACCTCCCGGTACAGCGCCTTGCGCTCCGTCGCCGGGCGGGCCACCTCCGCCTCGCGGTCGTCCGCCTTCACGTACCGCACCCGCGCGGCGGCCGGGACGACGTCCGCGCCGGGCAGCTCCCAGTTCACCACCAGCTGCCGGCTCGACGCCTCCCAGGCGGCCACCAGCCGGTGCGGGAAGCCCTCCGGCCAGGCCGCCGACGCGTACAGGCCGGCCGTGAAGTACTCCTGCACGGCCTCCGGATCGCCGGCGCGCAGCCGGCGCAGCAACTCCTCGGTGCGGGCGGCGCGTTCCTCGTCCTGGTGACGGAACTGCGCGGCCCAGGCGAGGTACTCCCGGTGGTACGCGGCCAACCGGTGCTGCCGGTCCGCCTCCTGCGCCTGCGCGGCGTACCAGTCCTGCTCGAACCGGGCCCGGGCCTGCGCCAGGTACTGCTCGTACTGGCGCTGCACGCCGGGGTTGCGGGCCTGCAGGTGGTCCGGCGGCGGCACGTAGTACGCCGGGGCGCCCTGGTCCGGCATCGGCACCGGGACGCCCAGCGGGCCGGGGTCGAACGGCGGCACCGCGCGCGGCGCCAGCAGCGCCTGCGGGCCGAACGCCGGCGCCGCCAGTCCGGCGGCCAGCAGGCCGCGCAACTCCTCGACCCGGGCGTCCAGTTCGGCGGTCCGCCGGGCCGCCTCCGCCTCCCGGGACTGCTGGTACGCGGCCTTCGCCTCCCGCTCGGTCCGGGCCGTCGCCCGCTGTGCCTCCCGCTGCTCGCGCTCCCGGCGGCGCTCCTCCGCCGCCTCGGCGCGCCAGCGGGCTTCCTCCCGGCGCTGCTGCTGCCGCTGCGCCTCCGCCCAGATCGCCAGCACCCCGTCGTTCCGCCGCCCCGCCACGTCCACCCCTCCTGTCCGCGTCGCCTCCCGGCGACGCCACCGACCGCGCCCGCCACAATAGAACGTGGACACCCTGCCCGGCCAAGCGCCCGCGACCTGCGGCGCCGCCCCCGTGCGGGGCCGCCGCCCGGGGGCGTGCCCCGGCCCGTGTCCTCGGGCGTCCGCCGGTCGCCAGAGGGGGGCCGCAGCCGTACGTCGCGGGGGCCGCTGCCGGTCGCGGCGGGGCCGGCCGCTTCGACGGGGCTCGGGTCTGCGGTCGGTGCCCGCGTCTGCGGTCGGTGCCTGCGCCTGCGGTCGGTGCCCGCGTTTGCGGCCCCGTCTCCGGTCGGCGCCCGCGGCGAGGGCGTCCTACCGTGGAGGAGTCCGATGCCCGCGCCCGGCGGCGGCACCCGCGCCGGGGCGGCCCGCCGCGCGGGAGCGAGGAGCGATGCGCCGATCGTCAGGGCCGACGCCGCCGCCGCAGCAGCAGCCGCGCCGCGTCCGCCCCGACGCCTCGACGGTGCACCGCGCGGTGCGGGTCACGCTCGCCGCGTGCGCCGGCTTCTACACCTTCCGCTACGTCCTGGACCGCCCAGTGGCGGCCACCTACGCGCTGTTCGCGGCGATCGCGCTCGGCGTGCTGTCCCGGATCGAGGGCTCCGCCCGGGCCCGGGCCCGGACCGTCCTGCTGGCGCTGCCGTTCGCGGGCGCGCTCGTCTGCGTCGGCACCGCGCTCGCCGTGCACGCCTGGACGGCGGCGCTGGGCATGGTCGGCGTCGGCTTCGCGGTGGCCTTCGGCGCGGTCGGCGGGCCCCGGCTGGTGGGCCTGGCGAACGGCCTGCAGCTCTTCTACATCCTCCCCTGCTTCCCGCCGTACAGCCCCGACACCCTCCCGCAACGGCTGCTCGGCGTCGCCGCGGGCCTGCTGCTGCTCGCCGCGGCCGAGCTGCTGCTGTGGCCCGAGCCGGCCCCGCCGGACTACCGGGACCGGCTGTCGGGCGCGGCCACCGCGGTCGCCGACCTGGCCGATCTGGCGGCCCGCGCGACCGCCGACCGGGCCGCCCCCGCGGCGGCCGTCACCGCCGCCACCGACCGGGCCCGCGCCCGCCTGGACGAGCTGCGCTTCTCCCGGATCCCGCTGATGGAACGGCCCGCCTCGGCCGGCGCGGTCGACCGCGCCCTCACCCACTGCGCGACGGCGCTGCACTACACCGGCCCGCAGCTCGTCCGGATCCTCCGGCTGGCCCGCGCCGGCGGGCCCTACCCCGGCGCGGCCGACCTCACCGCGGCCACCGCCGCGACCCTGCGCGCGACGGCCGCCGGGGTGCGGCGGGGCGGCGCCGCCCCGGGGACCGCGCGGGTCGACGGGGCGCTCACCGCCTTCGACACCGAGCGCTCCGCGCACCGGGACGGCTCCGGACCCGACCCCGGCCCGCTCGCGCGGACGGCCCTCGGCACGGCCGCCCTGGACGCCGCCGAGGGCGCCCGGTTCGTCGCCCGCGCGACGAGGGTCAGCCGTCGAGCGCCGCTGCCGCCCGACGACACGCCCGCCGACCAGCGGCCCGGGCCGTTCTGGTACGCCTACGACCCCGCCCCGCTGCTCTGGTGGCGCCGCTTCCGGGCCAACCTGACCCCGCGCTCGGTCGCGTTCCGCAACGCGCTGCGCACCGCCGGGGCGCTCGGCGCGGCCCGGCTGCTGGCCGGCGGCCTCGACCTCTCGCACGGCTTCTGGGTGCTGCTGGCGACCCTCACCCTGATGCGCACCAGCGCGGCCGACACCCGGATGACGCTGCGCCCGGCGCTGGTCGGCACGGCCGGCGGCGCCGCCGTCACGGCCGCCCTGCTGCTCGGGATCGGGGAGCACCCGCTGGTGTACGCGACCGCCCTGCCCCCGGTGATGCTGTTCGCCTTCACCGTCGGCCCGGTGCTCGGACTGGCCTGGGGGCAGGGGTTGTTCACGGTGGTGGTCGCGCTGGTCTTCACCCAGCTGGCGCCCGCGAGCTGGCGGCTGGCGGAGGCCCGGCTGGTCAACGTGGCCGCCGGTGCGGCGATCGGCATCCTCGCCGGGTTCTGCGCCTGGCCGCGCGGCGGCGCCCAGGACCTCCGCCGGCGCACCGCCGGAATGCTCGACGACAGCGCCGGGGCCCTGCGGGAGACGGTCGCCGTCGTCACCGGCGCCGGGCCGGCCACGGGCGCGCTGCACCGGGCCCGCCGCTCGGCCCTGCTCACCGAGGCGATGTACGCCCAGTACCGCAGCGAGCGGCACGACCCGGCTGCGGACGGGCCCAACTGGCAGGCCGCCGTCCGCGCCGGACAGCACACCGTGCACGGGGCCGAGCCCCTGCTGGCCCGCATCCCGCCCGGGACGGCGGCCGCCGGCCCCGGCGGCGCGGCGGTGCTGGAGCGGCGGGCGGCGGAGGTCGCGGAGGTGTTCCGCCGGCAGGCCGCGGCGCTGCGGGCGCGCGAACCGGCCGGGGTCGTACAGCCCGACCTCGCCAGGGCCCGGGCCGCCCTGGTGGGCGGGCTCGACGGGCCGGGCGGGCGGCCGGACGGCGAGGTGTCGCCGCACACCGTGGACGTCGCGGTCTGGCTCGCCGGGCTGCTCGACGACCTGGAGCAGGTGCACGGCCCTCCGCCGGAGTGAGCCCTGCCCCGTCCCGCCGCCCGGCCGTGCCTCCGCCCGCGGCCGGCCCGGGTCGGTCCGGGTGGGGTCGGCTCGGGTCGGCCCTGGTCCCCGCCGGTTCCCCCGGGCCGGCCCGTGGTGTCGCCGGGTGCGGGTAGCCTCGCTGGGTCGGCAAGGACCAGAGGGAGGGGACGCCCGTGACGATCGCACCACAGCACCCGGAACGACCCGGCGGCTGGGTCTCCACGGGGCTGAGCTGGCAGGACGGGCGGGCCGTGCTGGGCGCCGTGCGCGGCGCGCAGGTGCACGAGCGGGCCGTCGTGCCGGGCGCGGAGGTGGGGTGGCTGCTCGGCGGCCCGCGCCGCTGCACCGGGGCCTGGCTGGCGGGGGCGACGGAGCGGACGCCCTGCCCGCACCACGCGGTGATCGATCCGGACGGGGCCGCGGTGCAGTGCCCGGCCTGCCAGAGCGTGGACCGCGGCCTGGCCCTCGCGCGGGACCAGATCCTCGACGACGGCCGCACCTACCTGCTCTACCTCGCCTGGTTCGGCGAGGGCCTGCTCAAGGTGGGCCTGACGGCCGAGCAGCGCGGCGACAGCCGGCTGCTCGAACAGGGCGCGCTGGCCTACGCGTTCACCGCCCGGGGGAGCCTTCCGTCGGTGCGCCGCGCCGAACTGACCATCGCCGCCTCGGGCCTGGCCCGGGAGCGGTTCAAGAGCCGGGTCAAGACGGCGCACTGGTGGTCGCACGGCGACGCGGCGCACCGCCGGACCGTCCTCACCGAGGCGCGCGCCCGGGCCCACCGGCTGCTGGACGGCCACGCCCTGGAACTGCCCGCCGACCGCCCGGTGACCGACCACGTGGAGCGCTTCGGCCTCACCGGCGGCGCCCCGGAGGCCTACCGGTACGTCCGAGGGCTGGCCGCCGGTGCGGTGGTCGCGGGGCGGCTCAGGCCGCCGGTCGGCCGGCACCTCTTCCTGGACCAGGCGGACGGCTCCTGTCCGCTGCTGCTGGACACCCGGCAGCTCACCGGCTGGGCGCTGACCCCGGTCACCGGCCGGGCGTCCGAGGGGCTGGGGCTGGAGGAGTGCGTCCGCCCGCCCGAGCCGGACACCCAGGAGGCGCTGTTCTGACGCCAGGGGCCCGCCCCGGGACGGTGCCACCGTCCCGGGGCGGGCAGTCGCCCTGCGGAAGGACTGCTACCCCAGCCGGCTGCGCACCCCGCCGGGCCCGGAACGCGCCCGGCGCGACAACGGCGGCCGGGACGGGCGGACGTCGCCGCGCCCGCCGGGCTCGGCCTCCGCCGCACGCCGGGCCAGGGCGGCCCGGGCCGCGGCCAGGGCGAGCCGGGCGAGCAGCGGGTCCTCCCGGATCCCGGCGTCCCGCTTGGCACCCTGGCAGGGCGTGCACCAGATCGGCGAGGCGGGCCCGTCCGGGTACGCCATCGCCTCGGGCGGCAGGTAGTGCCCACCGCACTCGACACACTCGAAGACCAATCTCATCCGACGATCACCGTCCCGGATCCGTGGCACCGACCGCATGGCGACCAGAAGGTGTGGATCCTCGGCACCATGCTTCCTTCCTCGTCCCGTTCGACCGTGGCTTCGGTCTTCTGGGTCCCCCCGGACCCGCCGCAACCGGAACAGGACTGAACCTCGGGCATATGCCGTCCCTCCGTAGCGGAGCACCACCGTAGCGCGATTTCCCGCACGACAGCACCGCTCCTGACGATCCACCACCCCTTCGGGGAGCGCGCGATCACCCCGCACGCCCCGGGACACGCCGCCGGCCCCGCGTCCGGGGACACGGGGCCGGCGGAGGGGCCGGGCGCGGGTGGGGCGGGGTCGGGCCGGTGACGGTCCGGGGCCCGGGTGGGGTCCGGGGTGGGGGCCGGGCGGGGCCGTCAACGGCGCGCGGCCCGCAGGAACTCGCGGTTCATCGCCGCGATGCTGGGGAGCGGGATGCCCTTGGGGCAGGCGGTGGCGCACTCGCCGGTGTTGGTGCAGCCGCCGAACCCCTCGGCGTCCATCGCCCCGACCATGTCCCGCACCCGCGAGGCGCGCTCCGGCGCGCCCTGGGGGAGCACGTTCAGGTGGACGACCTTGGCGGAGGTGAACAGCATCGCAGAACCGTTCGGGCAGGCGGCCACGCAGGCGCCGCAGCCGATGCACTCGGCGTGCTCGAAGGCGGTGTCGGCGACCTCCTTGGGGACGGGCGTGGCGTGCGCGTCGGGCGCGCTGCCGGTGGGGGCGGTGATGTAGCCGCCGGCGCCGATGATCCGGTCGAACGCGGAGCGGTCCACGACCAGGTCCTTGACCACCGGGAAGGCCGCGGCCCGCCAGGGCTCGACGTCGACGGTGTCGCCGTCCCGGAAGTGCCGCATGTGCAGCTGGCAGGTGGTTGTGCGCTCCGGGCCGTGGGCCTGCCCGTTGATGACCATGCCGCAGGCGCCGCAGATGCCCTCGCGGCAGTCGTGGTCGAAGGCGACGGGCTCGTCGCCGCGCAGGATCAGCTCCTCGTTGAGGGTGTCGAGCATCTCCAGGAAGGACATGTCCGGGCTGATCCCGCCGACCTGGTAGGTGGTCATCGAGCCGGGTGCGTCCGGGCCCGCCTGGCGCCAGATGCGCAGGGTGAGGTTCATGCGTAGCTCCGCTGGGTGGGGTGGACGTACTCGAACTCGAGGGCCTCGCGGTGGAGCACGGGCGCGCTCCCGGTACCGGTGAACTCCCAGGCCGCGGCGTAGGAGTAGGCCTCGTCGCGGCGGGCGGCCTCGCCGTCGGGGGTCTGGCTCTCGGTGCGGAAGTGGCCGCCGCAGGACTCCGCGCGGTGCAGGGCGTCCAGGCACATGAGTTCGGCGAGCTCGAAGTAGTCGACGAGCCGGTTGGCCTTCTCCAGCGACTGGTTGAGCTCCAGGCCGGTGCCGGGCACCTTGATCCGGCGCCAGAACTCCTCGCGAAGCTCCGGGATCCGGGTCAGCGCGCGGCGCAGCCCGGCCTCGTCGCGGGCCATGCCGCACTCGTCCCAGAGCAGTTCGCCCAGCTCGCGGTGGAAGGAGTCCGGGGTCCGGTCACCGTCCACCGCGAGGATGAGGTTGAGCCGGTCCTCGACCTCGGCCTCGACCTCGGCGACCGCGGGGTGGTCGGCGGGGACGGCGGGCAGCGGGTGGCGGGCCAGGTAGTCGTTGAGGGTGGGCGGGAGGACGAAGTAGCCGTCCGCGAGGCCCTGCATGAGGGCGCTGGCGCCGAGCCGGTTGGCGCCGTGGTCGGAGAAGTTGGCCTCGCCGATCGCGAACAGGCCGGGCACGGTGGTCTGCAGGTCGTAGTCGACCCACAGTCCGCCCATCGTGTAGTGGATCGCGGGGTAGATCCGCATCGGCACCCGGTACGGGTCCTCCGCGGTGATCCGCTCGTACATCTCGAAGAGGTTGCCGTACCTGGCGGCGACGGCGTCGCGGCCCATCCGGCGGATGGCGTCGGCGAAGTCCAGGTAGACGCCCTGCCCGCCGGGCCCGATGCCGCGGCCCTCGTCGCAGACGTTCTTGGCGGCCCGGGAGGCGATGTCGCGCGGCACCAGGTTGCCGAAGGCCGGGTAGATCCGCTCCAGGTAGTAGTCGCGCTCCTCCTCCGGGATCTGCGCGGGCGGCCGGGTGTCGCCCTTCGCCCTGGGCACCCAGATCCGGCCGTCGTTGCGCAGCGACTCGCTCATCAGGGTGAGCTTGGACTGGTGGTCGCCGGAGCGCGGGATGCAGGTGGGGTGGATCTGGGTGAAGCACGGGTTGGCGAACAGCGCGCCGCGCCGGTGCGCCCGCCACACGGCGGTGGCGTTGGAGTTCTTGGCGTTGGTGGAGAGGTAGAAGACGTTTCCGTAGCCGCCGCTGGCCAGCACCACGGCGTCGGCGGTGTGGGTGCTGATCCGCCCGGTGACGAGGTCGCGGGCGACGATGCCGCGGGCCCGGCCGTCGACCACGAGCAGGTCGAGCATCTCGGTGCGCGGGTGGATCTCCACGTTCCCCGCGGCGATCTGCCGGGACAGCGCCTGGTAGGCGCCGAGCAGCAGTTGCTGGCCGGTCTGGCCGCGGGCGTAGAAGGTGCGGGAGACCTGCACGCCGCCGAAGGAACGGGTGTCGAGCAGTCCGCCGTACTCGCGGGCGAAGGGGACGCCCTGGGCCACGCACTGGTCGATGATCTCCACCGACACCTGGGCGAGCCGGTGCACGTTGGACTCGCGGGCGCGGAAGTCGCCGCCCTTGACGGTGTCGTAGAACAGCCGGCGGACGGAGTCGCCGTCGTTGCGGTAGTTCTTGGCCGCGTTGATGCCGCCCTGGGCGGCGATCGAGTGGGCCCGTCGCGGGGAGTCCTGGAAGCAGAACTGGACGACGTGGTAGCCCTGTTCGGCGAGGGTGGCGCCGGCCGCGCCGCCCGCAAGCCCGGTGCCGACGACGATCACGGTGTGCTTGCGCCGGTTGGCCGGGTTGACCAGCCTGGCGTCGAAGCGCCGCTGGTCCCAGCGCTGTTCGATCGGCCCGCCGGGGGCCCTGGTGTCGGCGATCGGCTCGCCGACGGTGTAGTCGCTGTAGGTGCTCAACTCACCACTCCGGTCATCACGGCCACGGGGACGGACAGGAAGCCGGCGGTCAGCACGAGCGCCAGGCCGTTGGCGGTCAGCTTCAGCGCGCGGTCGCGCCGGGCGTTGTTGGCGCCGAGGGTCTGCGCGGCGCTCCAGAAGCCGTGCCGGACGTGCAGGCCGACGGCCAGCATCGCGACGACGTAGATCGGGCCGCCGTACCAGGTGCCGAAGGAGGCCACGATGTTCTGGTACGGGTGGCCGTGCTCGGCGGCCGGGTTCACGGTGAGCGTGGTCAGGTCGAGGATGTGCCAGACGATGAACAACGCCAGGATCACCCCGCCCCAGCGCATCGTGCGGGTCGCGTAGCTCGTCCGGTGGCGCCGGTGCACGTACCGGTTCGGCCGGGCGGCGAGGTCGCGCCGGCTCAGCTGGTACGCGGACACGCCGTGCAGCACGACGGCCGCGAGCAGGCCGGTCCGGGCGATCCAGAGGAACCACTCGTGGCCGAGGAAGGGCTGGCCGATGGTGCGCAGCCAGGCGGCGTAGCCGTTGATGTCGTCGGGGCCGAAGAAGACCTTGAGGTTGCCCAGCATGTGCGCGACCAGGTACAGCAGCATGACCAGTCCGCTGACGGCCATGACCGCCTTCTTGCCGACGGTCGACCGCCACAGGGTCGCCAGGGTGGACGGACGCCGGCCCGTCCGAGTCGCGGTTGTCATGGCAGCAACGGTAGGGACGGCCACAAGGGTGCGTCCAAGACATGATGCGGCTCGCGACGATAGCCGGTGCCTATCGTCGCGTTCTATCCTGGCCGGGTGCAGCTGCAGCAACTCCGCTACTTCCTGGCCGTCGCCGAGACCCGCCACTTCACCCGCGCGGCGGAGGCGGAGCACGTCGCCCAGCCGTCGCTGTCCCAGCAGATCCGCTCCCTGGAGCGGGAGTTGGGCGCCGAGCTGTTCCACCGCACCCGCGGCAACATCGCGCTGACCGACGCCGGGGACGCCCTGCTGCCGCTGGCCCGGCGCATCCTCGCGGACACCGAGAGCGCCCGCCTCGCCGTCCAGGAGACGGTGCAGCTGCGCCGCGGCCGGGTCCGGCTGGGGGCGCCGCCGAGCCTGTGCACCAGCCTGGTGCCGGACGTGCTGCGGGTCTTCCGGGACCGCTACCCGGGGGTGGCCCTGGTGGTCCGCGAGGGCGGCTCGCGCGACCTGGTCCGTTCGCTGGCGGCGGGGGAGCTGGACCTCGCGCTGATCATCACCCCGCCGAGCGGGCAGGAGGAACCCGCCCTGGCCGTCACCGAACTGCTGCACGAGGAACTGGTGCTGGTCTCGGCCGAGCCGCGCCCCCGCCGCAAGGTCCGGGTGACGGAGCTCAGGGGGCGGCCGCTGGTGATGTTCCGGGAGGGCTACGACCTGCGGGAGACGGCCCTGGCGGCCTGCCGGGCGGCCGGCTTCGAACCGGAGTTCGCGGTCGAGGGCGGCGAGATGGACGCCGTGCTGGGCTTCGTCCGCGCCGGGCTCGGGCCGGCCGTGCTGCCGGGCATGGTCGCGGCCCGTTCCGGCCTGGCGGTCACCCCGTTCGCCGGCCCCGGCCTGGGCCGCACCATCGCCGTCGCCCACGGCCACGAGGTGCCCCCCACCCGCGCCGCCGCCGCCCTGCGCGCCACCCTCCTCGCCCACCTGCACACCGCCGCGGGCAGCGGCGAACTCCCCCCGGGCACCACGCTGTTGCTGCCGTGACCCCTCCGGACGCGGCGCGGGCCCGGGGCGTCACGCGGTGCGTCATCCGGTGGTCGCGCGCAGGGTGAGCAGGGTGATCTCGCTCGGGGCGAAGACCCGGAAGGGCGGCCCCCAGAAGCCGGTGCCCCGGCTGGTGTACAGCTGGGTCCGCTCGCCGTGCCGGCTCAGACCGTGCACCACCGGCTGGTCGATCCGGACGAGGAGGTTGAACGGCCAGATCTGGCCGCCGTGGGTGTGTCCGGAGACCTGCAGGTCGATCCCGGCTGCGGCGGCCTGCGGGACGTACTTGGGCTGATGGGCGACGAGCAGGACCGGCTGGTCCGGGTCCGCCCCCGCCAGCGCTCCGAGCAGGTTCGCACGGTGCCCGGCCAGGCCGGAGGACGCCGCCGTCACGTCGTCGACGCCCGCGAGCACGAGGGCGTCCCCGCCCCGCTCCACCACGACGTGACGGTTGTGCAGCGGCTCCCAGCCGAGGTCCGCCATGCGGTCCAGCCAGCCCTGGGCCTCGCTGCCGTACTCGTGGTTCCCCGTGACGTAGGCCTTGGCCAGCCGGGCCCGGACCGCCCCCAGCGGCGCGGACTGCTCCCAGCGCCGGGCGGGCGTGCCGTCGGCGATGTCGCCGGCGTGGACCACGACGTCCGCGTCGAGACCGTTGACCACCTCGGTGACCCGCGCCGACCAGTGCGCGCGGTCGATCGGCCCGTAGTGCGTGTCGGCCAGCACCACGACCCGGGTCCCGTCCAGGCCGGCGCCGAGCCGGGGGAGGTGGACGTCCAGCCGCCGCACCCGGGGCACGCGCATCGCCTCGTGGTGCCCCCAGCCGAGCAGCCCCGCCGAGACCACCGCCACCGCCACGGCCACGGCCCTGGACCGGTCGGCGCCGCCGACGTCGAGCCCGCCCAGCACGAGGTCCGCCAGAGCGCCCAGCACCGACCAGGTGAACAGCACCCAGACCACCCCGAGGCTGGTGTCGGCGACCCGCGCCGCCCGGTCGGACTGCCGCGCCCCGTGCCCCGCGATCATCAGGAAGGGGAAGGAGAGCATCCAGGCGGCGAGGACGGCCGTGCCGCCCAGGACCACCGGCAACGGCCAGCCGGCGCCGGCGAACACCGTCCACCACGGCGGAAGGCACAGCACCACGAGCACCAGCACGAGGACGCCCAGCCGCCTGACCGCGGACCGCCGCCTCCGCCGCCCGCCCGGGGCCGCCACGCCCGCGTCCGCCGCGCCCGACTCCGTCGATTCCCCGACCGCCACCACGACCACCTCACGTCCGCCGCCCCGTCCTGCCCCCCCATCATCCGCCAGCCCCCGCCCCCGCCCCCGCCCGGGTCCCGACCGGTGGGCGGGCGGAGACGCCGAAGGCCCGGGGCGGGGCCCCGGGCCTTCGGCGGGTGGGTGATCAGGCGGGGAGGACGGCCTCGATGGCGGCGATGACCTCGTCCGCCTCGGGCTCGGTGCGCGGGCGGATGCGGGCCGCGACGGTGCCGTCCGGGGCGACGAGGAACTTCTCGAAGTTCCAGGTGACGTCCCCGGCCTGGCCCTCGGCGTCGGCGTGCTGCGTCAGCTGCGCGTACAGCGGGTGGCGGTCGTCACCGTTGACGTCGGTCTTCTCGAACAGCGGGAAGGACACGCCGTAGGTGGTGGAGCAGAAGGTCTGGATCTCCTCGGCGCTGCCCGGCTCCTGCCCGGCGAACTGGTTGGAGGGGAAGCCCAGCACGGTGAACCCGCGCCCGGCGTAGCGCTCCTGGAGCCGCTCCAGGCCCGCGTACTGCGGGGTCAGGCCGCACTTGGAGGCGACGTTGACGATCAGCAGCGCCTTGCCCTTGTGGTCGGCAAGGGAGGCGGCCTCGCCGGCGAGGGTGCGCAGCGGGATGTCGTACAGGCTCACGGTGGTGGTCCTTTCGGCAGGTCGGGATGGCGGGTGGCTCCCGTGGTCACGGTAGCCGCCCCGGCCGGGTCAACCGTGCCGGGCCCGCCGGTGTTCCGCGCGGGCGGGGTGGACCGGGCGCGCCGCTGCCCGGGGTGCGGGGCGGCGAGCCGGACGGGCCCGGGGGGAGGGACCCGGGCCCGTCCGGTGCCGGTCAGAGCGCCAGCGGCCGGATGGCGGTCGGCGCGTGCTCGGGAAGGGTGGCGAGCTCCTCGAACTCGTTCACCTTGTCGATGTCGTTGCCGCTCATCGAGATGTTGGTGACCCGCTCCAGGATCGCCTCGACGACGACCGGGACGCGGAACTCGGCGGCCAGCTTCTTGGCCTCCTCGAAGGCGGGCAGCAGGCCCTCCGGCTCGGTGACCCGGATCGCCTTGCAGCCCAGGCCCTCGGCGACCTTGACGTGGTCCACGCCGTAGACGCCCAGCTCCGGCGCGTTGATGTTCTCGAACTCCAGCTTGACCTGGAAGTCGATGTCGAAGTTGCGCTGCGCCTGGCGGATCAGGCCCAGGTACGAGTTGTTCACCAGCACGTGGACGTACGGGATGCGGTGCTGGGCGCCGACCGCCAGCTCCTCGATCATGAACTGGAAGTCGTAGTCGCCGGAGAGCGCGACGATCTGGCCCTCGGGGTCGGCGGTGGCGACGCCCAGCGCCGCCGGGATGGTCCAGCCCAGCGGGCCGGCCTGGCCGCAGTTGATCCAGTGCCGCGGCTTGTAGACGTGCAGCATCTGCGCGCCGGCGATCTGGGAGAGGCCGATGGTGGTGACGTAGCGGGTCTCCGGGCCGAAGGCCTTGTTCATCTCCTCGTAGACGCGCTGCGGCTTGAGCGGCACGTTGTCGAAGTGGGTGCGGCGCTGCAGCTGCGCCTTGCGGGCCTGGGTGGCGGCGGCCCACTCGCCGCGGTCCTTGAGCTGCCCGGCGGCCTTGAGCTCCTTGGCGACCTCGACGAAGAGCTCCAGGGCGGCCTTCGCGTCGGAGGCGATGCCGAGGTCGGGGGCGAAGATCTTGCCGATCTGGGTGGGCTCGACGTCGACGTGGACGAACGTGCGGCCCGCCGTGTAGACGTCCAGACCGCCGGTGTGGCGGTTGGCCCAGCGGTTGCCGATGCCGAGGACGAAGTCCGAGGCGAGGAAGTTCTCGTTGCCGTAGCGGTGCGAGGTCTGCAGGCCGACCATGCCGGCGTTCAGCTCGTGGTCGTCGGGGACGATGCCCCAGCCCATCAGGGTGGGGACGACCGGGACGCCGGTGAGCTCGGCGAACTCGCGGAGCAGTTCGGAGGCGTCGGCGTTGATGACGCCGCCGCCGGCCACGATCAGGGGGCGCTCGGACTCCTGGAGCAGCGCGAGGGCCTTCTCGATCTGGATCCGGTTGGCGGTCGGCTTGTAGACCGGGAGCGGCTGGTAGGCCTCGGGGTCGAAGTCGATCTCGGTCAGCTGGACGTCGATCGGCAGGTCGATCAGGACCGGGCCCGGACGGCCGGAGCGCATCAGGTGGAACGCCTGCTGGACCACGCCGGGGACCTGCGCGGCCTCCAGGACGGTGGTGGCCGCCTTGGTGACGGGCTTGGCGATCGAGGCGATGTCGACGGCCTGGAAGTCCTCCTTGTGGAGGCGGGCGACGGGGGCCTGGCCGGTGATGCACAGGATCGGGATCGAGTCGGCGATGGCCGAGTACAGGCCGGTGATCATGTCGGTGCCGGCCGGGCCCGAGGTGCCGATGCAGACACCGATGTTGCCGGCCTTGGCGCGGGTGTAGCCCTCGGCCATGTGGGAGGCGCCCTCGACGTGCCGGGCGAGCGTGTGCCTGATCCCGCCGGAGGCCTTGAGGGCGGCGTAGAACGGGTTGATGGCTGCGCCCGGCACGCCGAACGCGACCTCAACGCCTTCGAGCTTGAGGATCTCCACCGCCGCGCGGGCGGCTGTCATACGAGGCATCGGGTTTCTCCTGCGTCGGCCGGCAGTGGGTCGGAGGGCTCATCTCCAGAATTCCACCATACGGAAGAACGGTTTCTGTATGTGGAAGCACGGTACGGCGGGCCCTGTCGGGGCGTCAAGGGGAGTTTCAACAGAATGTGGAAGCGGGCCGCCGGCGGTGAAACCGCAGGTCGGTGCGGGCGTCCGGGTGTCCGGCCAGGCTGTCACGGCGGGTCCGGCCGGACCATCGCCGCTTCCTCCAGCGCTCGACGGCCTCCGGGGCGACCGAGTCGTCGATTGCTGCAAACCGTGCCGCACCGGTCTGGTTCGTACACGCGGCCGCGGGTCGTGCTGGTGTGCCCGTGGAACCGGGTGTTCCGGGCCTGGGTGTGGCGCCGGTGTGCAGGGCGGGTGAAGGGGGGGTGTCCGGTGTCGGGCCGCCCCGGGGCGCTGGGTACCGTCGGTGCCACGCCGGGCCCGGCAGGTCCGGCCGTGGCCGCGGCGGGGGGTGGCGGGGGCGGTCCGGAGCTCCGGTGGCCCCGACTCGACCGACCCCTCCGTCGTCCGGATCCTCCGACCCGACGCCCGGCCCCCGACGCCCTCCGTCGTCCGGATCTTCCGGCCCGACGCCCGACGCCCGACGCCCGGCCCCCGCACCGCCTGGTGGTCCTCGCGCCACCCCGCCGGCAAGCCGCCTGCCGCCCCCGGCGCGCGCTCCGGCGCCCGTCCGCCACCGTCGTGTCCGCCCACGCCGCCCCCTGCCCAGTGACGGCGCGCCCGCGGTGCCGGGCGCGGGAAAGGAACGTCCCCATGCGTTGTTCCCCTGATCGCCCTGACCGCCCCCCGGCGGTGACCGGGTGAGCCGACCGCCCCGGAACGCCCCCGCGGGCCGCCCCCGCAAGCCCGCCCCGCCGGGCCGCGGCCGGAGCCCGCTCGCCGTGCTGCGCGCCGTCCCCTGGCGCCACGACCTGCCCGCCTCGCTGGTGGTGTTCCTGGTCGCCCTGCCGCTCTGCGTCGGGGTGGCCGTCGCCTCCGGCGTCCCGGCCGAACTGGGCCTGGTGACCGGCATCGTGGGCGGTCTGGTGGTCGGCCTGCTGCCCGGCAGCAGCCTGCAGGTGAGCGGCCCGGCCGCCGGGCTGACCGTCCTGGTCTACGACGCCGTCCAGCAGTTCGGCGTCGGCGCGCTCGGCCTGCTGGTGCTCGGCACCGGGCTGCTCCAGATCGTCATGGGGGCCCTGCGGCTCGGCCGCTGGTTCCGGGCGATGTCCGCCTCCGTGGTGCACGGCATGCTGGCCGGCATCGGGCTGACCCTGCTGTTCGGCCAGCTCTACGCGCTCGCCGACCGCCGGGCCCCGGCCACCGGGCCGGAGAAGATCGCCGGGCTGCCCCGCCTGCTCGCGGACGTGCTCACCGGCGCGGCCGCCCCGAGCGCGATCGCGCTGGGGTTGGGCACCCTGCTGGTGCTGGTCGGCTGGCGGTACGTACCGGGGCGCGTCGCCCGCGCGGTGCCCGCACCGCTGGCCGCGGTCGGCCTGGCCGCCGCCGTGACGGCCGCCGCCGACCTGCCGGTGGCCAGGGTCCGGGTGGCCGGACTGCTCGACGTCGTCCAGCCGCCGGGCGGCGCCGCGCTCGACGCCCTGGTCGGCACCGCCGGCCTCGGCACCGTCGTCGCCTTCACCCTGATCGCCTCCGCCGAGACGCTGTTCAGCGCCGCCGCCGTCGACCGGATGCACCACGGGCCGCGCACCCACTACGACCGCGAGCTGACGGCCCAGGGCGTCGGCAACACGGTGTGCGGACTGCTCGGGGCCCTCCCGATGACCGCGGTGATCGTCCGCAGCGCCGCCAACGTCCAGGCGGGCGCCCGCAGCAGGGCCTCGCGCACGATGCACGGGCTGTGGCTGCTGCTGTTCACCGCCCTGCTGCCCGGCGCGCTCGGGCTCGTCCCGCTGACGGCGCTCGCCGCCGTGCTGGTGCACGCCGGGGCGAAGCTCGTCCCGCTGCGGCGGATCGCCGCGCTGGGCCGGGAGCACCACGGCGAGGCGCTGGTGCTCGGGGTCACCGCGACCGCGATCATCGCCACCGACCTGTTCGAGGGCGTGCTGATCGGTGTGGGGCTGGCCGTGGTGAAGTCGGCCTGGCAGACCTCGCACCTGCAGATCGCCGTGGAGGAGCTGGTCCTGCCGACCGGGGCCGCGCTGCACCGCGTCCGGCTCAGCGGCAACGCGACCTTCCTGCGGCTGCCCCGGCTGCTGGACGCCCTGGAGCGGCTGCCCGCCGACCGGCCGGTGGAGCTGGACTGGTCGGGCCTGCGCCACCTGGACCACGCCTGCACCGTCGCCCTCGCCGCCTGGGCCGCGCAGCACCGGGCCCGCTCGACCGCCCCGCTGGCCGTCGAACCACCGCTGCCGACGGTGGCCTGAGCCCCCGTCGGAGGCCTGAGTCCCCGTCGGAGGCCCGAGCGCCCGACGGCTCCCGACCGCGGGTCGGTGGCCGCCCGCCCGTCCGCGCGCCGACCGTCCGTCGGTTCCGCTGCCGGCGCGGGGGAGTGTCTAGCCTGGTCGCGGTCCGGGGATTCCTCCGGGCCGCGACCGGTGCCGTCGGTGCTCCCGGCGCCGTCGGTGCGGTCGGTGTGTGCAGTGCCGGTGTGAGGAGCGCAGAACGGTGATCGCGGCGTTTTCGGTGACCCCGCTGGGGATCGGTGAGGAGGTGGGCGAGGCGGTGGCCGCCGCCGTCCGGGTGGTGCGGGCGAGCGGTCTGCCCAACCGCACGGACGCGATGTTCACCAGCGTCGAGGGGGAGTGGGACGAGGTGATGCCGGTGATCAGGGAGGCGATCGAGGCGGTGAAGGCCTACAGCGGCCGGGTGAGCACGGTCATCAAGATCGACGACCGGGCCGGGGTGACCGACGGCCTCACCGGCAAGGTCGCCTCGGTGGAACGGCACCTGGCGGAGGGCTGACCGCGGGCGGTCGGCCCGCCGCACTGCCGCGCCCGTGCCCGCCGGACGCGTGCCGGTCGGACGCGCGCCGGTCAAGGTCGGAACGGTCGGCCGACCGTTCCGACCTTGACCGGTCAGTCGGCCGGTTGGTCAGTCGGTCAGCCGGTGGGCCCGGGCCGGGCGCCGGTCGGGGCGGGCTCGGTGGCCGCGGGTGCGTCGGCGTTCCGGGTGAGCAGCCGGTCCAGTGCGAACGGGCCGGAGCCCAGCACCGCGATGGCGAGGAAGGCCCAGCAGAACATCACGGAGGGCTCGCCGCCGTTCTGCAGCGGTAGCAGGGCGTGCTCCTGGTGGACGGTGAAGTAGGCGTAGGCCATCGAGCCGGAGCAGAGCAGCGCGGCCGCCCTGGTGCCGACGCCGAGCAGCACCAGGGTGCCGCCGACCAGCTGGATCAGCGCGGCCCACCAGCCGGGCCACTGCCCGGCCGGGACGGTGCCGCCGCCCTTCGCGCCGCCGAGGACGCCGAAGAGCGAGGCGGCGCCGTGGCAGGCGAAGAGCAGTCCGACGACGGCCCGAAAGGCCGTCAGGACGAGTGGGCGGGCGGCCTCGGCGGCCTGCCGGCGGGTGGCGGGGAGGTTCAGGGACATGGAAACGCCTCCTGTGGGGGGAGGAGGTACGGGGCGGTAAGGGTAGCTTTGGTCTAGTCCACTTGGCAATGCTCCGTCAAATGTCGATCACGCCCCCTCTTCGACCTTTCTTGACCGATCGATCTGGAAAGGGTTAGCGTCCTCCCATGGCGCGAACGAAGGAATTCGACCCGGACGCGGCGCTTCAGGCGGCGCTCGAGCTGTTCTGGCGGCGCGGCTACGAGGCCACCTCGATGGCCGACCTGGTGGAGGGGCTCGGGATCGCCCGGGCGAGCATCTACGCCACCTTCGGCAGCAAGCGCGAGCTCTACCTGCGCGCGCTGGAGCGCTACGCCGAGCAGACCGACCCGGTGCTGCTCGCCGAGCTCTCCCAGCCCGGGCCGGTGCTGCCGGCCGTCCGCGCGCTGGTCCGTCGGTACGCGACGGCCTCCGCCGAGGACGGGCTGAAGCGCGGTTGCTTCGTCACCAACACCGCGGTCGAGCTCGGTCCGCACGACGAGGCGGCGGCCCGCCGGGTGGCGGCCAGCCTCGGGCACCTGGAGACGGTGCTGGTCGCCGCGCTGGTGCGCGCCGAGGCACAGGGGGAGCTGCCCGCCGGGCGGGAACCCCGGGCGCTGGCCCGGATGCTGATGGTGCTGTTGCAGGGCATGCGGGTGATGGGGAAGACCGTCGACGGGGCGGCCAGGGTGCGGGACGCCGCCGAGCAGGCGCTGGTGCTGCTCGACTGACCCGCCCGCCGGGGGCGTCGGGATGCACTGCTGTGTCGATACTGGACCGAACGGTCGTATAAGGGGGGATTTTTTCATGGGTGCCACCACGGCCGCCCGTTCCGGCTTCGCGCTGCTCGGCGGCGTCCAGGCCACGCTGATCTTCACCATCATGATCCTCTCCGTGCCGCTGCCCCTGGTGGCCCGGGAGTTCGGCCTCGGCCCGTCCGGCGTGCTGCTGCTCAGCGCCGCCTACGGACTCTCGTTCAGCTCCCTGCTCCTGCTCGGCGGCCGACTCACCGACCGCCACGGCGGCCGGCCCGTCCTGCGGGCGGGGCTCGCCCTGCTCGCCGTCGCCTCGCTCGGCTGCGCCCTCGCCCCCGGCCAGTCGGCCCTCCTCGCCGGCCGCTTCGCCCAGGGCGTCGGCGCGGCCCTCGCCGCACCCGCCGCCGTCGCGGTGGTCCGCGTGCTGCGCCCCGGACCCGCGGACCACCGGCGGGCGATGGCCGCCTGGGGAGGCCTCTCGGTGCTCGGTGCCACGGCGGGCAACCTGCTCTCCGGCGCGGTCACCGCCTGGGTCTCCTGGCGCTGGCTCTTCGCGGTGCCCGTACTGGTCTCCCTGCTCGGGCTCGCCCGCTCCGGCTCGCTGCCGCCCGCCGCTCCCGCCGGTCGTCGCCCGGCCCTGGACCTGCGCGGCGCCGTACTCGCCACCGCCGGTGTCTGTGCGGCGAGTTACGGCCTGGTGGCGTCCACCGAACACGGCTGGTCCGCGCCCGCCGTGATCGGCCCGCTGGCCGTCGGGCTCGCCCTGCTGCTCGGCTTCGCCGCCGCCCAGCGCCGCGCCGCCGACCCGCTGCTGCCGGCCGGCTTCCTTACCGACCGGCGCCGGGCCACCGCGCTCGCCGCCGTCACGGCCACTGCGACCGCCACCGCGCTGACCTTCCTGATGCTCGCCCTCTACCTCCAACAGCAGCGCGGCTGGGGCACCCTGGCCACCTCGGCCGCCTTCCTGCCGTACGCCGCGGCCCTGCTGCTGGCCGGCCGCCTCGCCGCCCCGCTGACCGCCCGGTACGGCGCCGCCGCGGTCACCACCGCCGGTCTCGCCCTCGCGGCCGCCGGCCTCGGGCTGCTGGCCGGCCTCACCCCCGGCAGCGGCTACGCCACCGGGCTGCTGCCCGGGCTGCTCCTGCTGCCCGCCGGCGCCGCGGCCGCCTTCGCCGGCTCCGCGGTGCTCGCCACCGGGGGCGTGCCGCCCGAACGGACCGGCCTCGCCGCGGGTGTCCTCAACACGGCCATGGAACTCGGCCCCACCACCGGCGTCGCCGCCCTGATGGCGCTCGCCGCCACCCGCCCGACCGTCGTCGGCGGCTACGCCGCGGCGTTCGCGGCGGCCGCCGCGGGGCTGGCGCTCACCGCCGTCGCGGTCGCCGCCCTGCCCCGAACCAGCACCACGACCGCAAGCACCGATCACCCCGAGGAGTACTCGTCATGACCACGCGTTTCGCCGACACGTCCGTCCTGGTCACCGGAGGCGGCAGCGGCATCGGCCGGGCCATCGCCCTCGCCTTCGCCCGGGAGGGAGCCCGGGTCGCCGTCGCGGGCCGCAGCGCCGGACCGCTCGCCGGGACGGTCGAGCTGATCGAGGAGGCCGGCGGCACGGCCGTAGCCCTGACCGGTGACGTGACCGACGGCCGGGACGCGGCCCGGCTGGTCCGCGAGACCGTCGAGGCGTTCGGCGCCCTGGACGTCGCCGTCAACAACGCCGGTGTGCTCGGCGCCGTCGGCCCGGTCGCCGAGATCGACGCGCAGGAGTGGGAGCGGGTCCTCACCGTCAACGTGACCGGCACCCTGCTCGCCATGCAGCACCAGATCGCCCACATGCGGGCCCACGGCGGCGGCGCGATCGTCAACGTCTCCTCCAACGTCGGCGCCCACATGCGGATCCCCGGCCTCGCGGCCTACGCGGCCAGCAAGGCCGCCGTCACCGCGCTGACCCGCACCGCCGCGCTGGACCACATCGCCGACGGCGTCCGGATCAACCTGGTCAGCCCCGGCCCGGTGGACACCCCGATGTCCAGCCGCCCCGGCGAGAGCGCCGCCGACAAGGCGGACCGGATGAAGTCCACCGTCCCGGTCGGCCGCCCGGGCGAGGTCGGCGAGATCGCCGCCGCCGTCCTCCACCTCGCCTCGCCGGAGGCCGGCTACACCGTCGGCGCCGACCTGGTCCTGGACGGCGGCATCACCGGCTGATCCCGCACAGGCGTCCCCGACGGCGGACCCGAGGGCCCGACGACCGGTCACCGACCGGTCGCCGAGCCCTCGTCCGTCGTCCCCCGCCCGGTCGGCGACCGGGCCCGCCCGGGGCCCGCGCCCCTCCGCGCGCGGCTGCCCCGGTGGGCGCCGCACCGCGCGTGCCCGGTCGGCCGGAATCTGACGCGAACGCGTAATCCTGCTGACACTCGTTGCTCATCGTGAGGTTTCCGACGCGTCGTGTGGGCAAGACACGGTTTCGGCCGGAACCGACGCAACGAAAGGCGGACGCGCCAACCCATGCCGACCGCACCGCACAACGCGCCCCACCCGGGCCGCCGGAGCCGCTGGGGCGAACACGGGCTCGCCTGGGCCTTCCTGCTGCCCTCCCTGGTGGTCTTCGTCCTGTTCATCGGCTACCCGCTGGGACGGACGGTCTACCTGAGCGGCCACGCCAACGACCTCTTCGGCGCGCCCTCCCGCTACGTCGGGGCGAAGCACTACACGGACCTGCTGACCTCGGCGGACTTCCGGCGCACCCTGGTCACCACCGCCCTGTTCACCCTGTTCACGGTGCTGCCCGGGGTGCTGGGCGCGCTGGCGCTGGTGCTGCTGCTGGAGAACCGGATCAGGGGCGTGCGGCTGCTGCGCTCGGCCTTCGCGCTGCCCTTCGCCTTCTCGGTGGCCAGCGCCTCCGTGGTCTTCGCGGTGTTCTTCAACCCGGCCAGCGGGGTGCTCAACGGCCTGCTCTCGCACCTCGGGCGGGGGCCGATCGGCTGGCTGACCGACTCCCGTTACGCGCTGCTCTCGGTGGCCCTCACCACGGTCTGGATGAGCCTGGGCTACAACGTCCTGGTGCTCTCCGCCGGCATCGGTTCGATCCCGCCGGAGATCGTGGAGGCGGCGCGCATCGACGGGGCGTCGGGCCTGCGACTGGCCCGTTCGATCACCGTGCCGATGCTCGGGCCGCACCTCTTCTTCCTGACCGTGGTCTCCACCGTGCACGCGCTGCAGAGTTTCGGCCAGATCCACATCCTCACCAAGGGCGGCCCGGACGGCGCCACCCGCACGCTCGTCTACTCCGTCTACGAGAAGGCCTTCGCCTACGGCTCCAGCGACTTCGGCACGGCCAGCGCCCAGGCCGTGGTGCTGCTGGTGGTCGTCCTCGCCTGTACGGCGGTCCAGTTCGGCGTCCTGGAGCGGAAGGTGCACTACGCATGACGACCCTCGCCACCGAGGCCCGGGCGGAGACCGGGAGCGAGTCCGGGGCGCCGCCGCGCCGGCGCCCCCTGGCCGGCCGCTCGCCGCGCGACCTGATCGGCCGCGCCGCCGTCCACCTGCTGCTCGCCGTCGCCGTCGTCACCGTGGCCTTCCCGGTGTACTACGCCGTCGCCGGTGCCTTCATGGGCCCGTCCGAGCTCTCCTCCTACCCGCCGGCACTCGTCCCGCACTCCGTCACCGGGCGGAACTTCGCCGGAGCCGTCGACACCGTCCCGCTGGCCCGGCAGTACGCCAACTCGGCGATCACGGCGACGGTCATCACGCTCGCCCAGCTGTTCACCTCGATCCTGGCCGCGTACGCCTTCGTCTTCCTGCCGCTCAGGGCGCGGGCCGCGGTGTTCGGGGTGTTCCTGGCGACGCTGATGGTCCCCTGGGAGGCCATCATCATCCCCAACTACCTGACGCTGTCGGGCTGGGGGCTGGGCAACACCTACTTCGGCCTGGTACTGCCCTTCCTCGCCTCCGGCTTCGGCACCTTCATGCTGCGGCAGGCCTTCCGCCAGCTGCCCGGGGAACTGCGGGACGCCGCGCGGATCGACGGCGCGGGGCACTGGCGGTTCCTGTGGCGGATCGTCGTCCCGCTCAACAAGCCCGCCCTGGCGGCGCTGTCGATCTACGTCTTCCTCTCCGCCTGGAACCAGTACTTCTGGCCGCTGATCATCACCCGCACGGCGAACATGCAGACCCTGCAGATCGGCCTCACCTCGTTGCGCGACTCCGAGATGTCGGACCCGGGCCTGATCCTGGCCGGCGTCGTGCTCTCCCTGCTGCCCACCCTCGCCCTGGTGGTGTTCGGCCAGCGCTTCATCGTCCGCGGGCTGACCGCGGGCGCCGTCCGCTGAGCCGTCGACCCGGAGCCCTCCGGCCGGTCGCTCCCGTACCGGGCACCGAGCACCGGGCACCGAGCACCGCGCACCTCGCACCGCGGGTTCCGGCTCCCGCCGCCCGTCCCGTCCGTCCGTCCGCGCCCGTCCCTCCCGACAGAGAGAGAACCCCGTGAACAAGAGTGCCCGCGCGCTCGCGGCCCTGCTGGTGGCCGGCCTGTCCCTGACCGCCTGCAGCTCCGGCGACTCCACCGCCGGCTCCGGCGGCTCCTCCGACGCCGCCCCCGGCGCCCAGGCGCTCGACCAAGCCACCGGTGTCACCGGCGTCGAGTTCTGGCACTCGATGACCGGCAAGAACGCCGAGGTCCTCACCGGCCTGGTCGGCCAGTTCAACGCGGCCCACCAGGGCAAGATCGAGATCAAGGCGCAGTTCCAGGGCAAGTACGACGACCTGGTCGCCAAGTACAAGGCGGCGGTGCAGCAGAAGGGCACCCCTGCGCTGGTGCAGGTCTACGACATCGGCACCCGGTTCATGATCGACTCCAAGCAGACCGTCCCGGCCCAGGCCTTCGCCGACAAGGACGGCTACCCGCTGGACGACCTCGACGCGAACATCCGCAACTACTACTCGGTCGGCGGCAAGCTCGTCTCGATGCCGTTCAACTCCTCCATGCCGCTGCTCTACCTCAACACCGACGCCTTCAAGGAGGCCGGCCTCGACCCGGCCCAGCCGCCCAAGGACCTCGCCGAGCTCGGCGAGCTGGCGAAGAAGCTGACCAAGAAGGACGCCGACGGCAAGACCGTCCGCTACGGCTTCGGCGCCGCGATCTACGGCTGGTTCGTCGAGCAGCTGCTCGCCGAGTCCGGCACCATGTACTGCGACCAGGACAACGGCCGTGGCAACAAGGCGGGCAAGGCGGTCTTCGACTCCGCCCAGGGCGCGCAGATCGTCCAGTGGTGGGCCGACCTGGTGAAGGGCGGCTACGCGGCCAACACCGGCCGCACCACGGACGACGCGCAGGCCGCCTTCAAGGCCGGCACCGTCGCCATGCACCTGGAGTCCACCGGCGTGCTGCGCGGCTACACCGAGGCCGCCAAGTTCACCGTCGGCACGGCCGCGTTCCCCAAGGTCGCGGCCACCGACCAGGGCGGCCCGGTGATCGGCGGCGCCTCGCTGTGGATCAGCGGCCCCGGCCACTCCGACGCCGAGAAGCGCGCGGCCTGGGAGTTCGAGAAGTTCCTCACCGCGCCCGAGCAGCAGGCCGTCTGGCACACCGGCACGGGCTACTTCCCGGTCAACCGCAAGTCCCTGGACGACCCCAAGGACAAGGAGTGGGTGGCCAAGTACCCGCAGTTCCAGACCGCCATCGACCAGCTCAAGGCGACCAAGCCGTCCCCGGCCACGGCCGGTTGTCTGCTCGGCGTGATGCCGCAGGCCCGCAAGGGCGTGGAGACCGCCATCGAGCAGACCATCGCCGGCTCGAAGAGCGCCCAGCAGGCGCTCACCGACGCGGCCAAGGAGCTCCAGCCCGCGATCGAGAGCTACAACAGCTCGGTCGGCTGACCCGGCTGCCCGGGCTCCGGCCCGGACGCCCCACGACGGCCCGCCCGGCGCGGCACCACCGCCCGGGCGGGCCGTCGTGCGTCGGCCGTCGTGGGTCGAATGCGATGCGTCAGCCGTCGTGCGTCGGCCGCCGTGGGTCGAACGCCGTGCGTCGGCCGTCACGCCTCGGCCGTCGTGGTCCGTGCGCCGCGCACTCCTTCGCGCACCGGCCGTCGGGCGTCAGGCCGACAGTGCCTCGCCGCCCCCGGGCAGCACGCACGCCGCGGCGAGCTCGTCGAGGGAGAGGTCCAGCGCGAACGCCAGCGCCGCGATGGTGAAGAACGACGGGGTCGGCGCCCGGCCGGTCTCGATCTTGCGCAGCGTCTCCGCCGAGACTCCTGCCACGGCAGCCACCTCGACCATGCTGCGCTCGCCACGCGCCCCGCGCAGCAGCGCGCCGAAGCGCTCGCCGCGCTCGCGCTCCCACGGGGTCAGCGGAGTCCTCACCATGCCGCCGATTCTAGGCCCTCGCCGGCGGCCCCCGCGGGCCCGGCCCCTTCGGGCCGGTGTCCAGGGGCCGCCAGACCGTGATACAAATACCGGTATAAGAATTGGAGCAAGGGGAGTCGCATCACCATGGTCGAAATCAAGACGGACGCCGCCCTGGAGGCCATGCGGGAGGCCGGGCGGGTCGTCGCCGACGCCCTCGCCGCGGTCGAGGCCGCGGCGGCGGAGGGCGTCAGCCTGCTGGACCTGGACGAGGTGGCGCGCGGGGTGCTGCGGGCCGCCGGGGCGACCTCGCCGTTCCTGGGCTACCGCCCCGACTTCGCGCCGGTGCCCTTCCCCGCCGTCATCTGCGCCTCCGTGAACGACGCCGTCGTGCACGGCGTCCCGGACGGCTACCGGCTGCGCGACGGGGACCTGGTGAGCATCGACTGCGGCGCCGTCCTGGACGGCTGGGCCGGGGACGCCGCCGTCAGTTTCACCGTCGGCACCGCCCGCCCCGAGGACACCGCCCTGATCGAGACCGCCCGGCGGGCCCTGGCCGCCGGGATCGCCGCCGCCGTGGTCGGCAACCGCACCGGCGACATCGGGCACGCCATCGGCGCCGTCGCCCGGGCCGGCCGCTACGGACTGCTGGAGGGCTTCGGCGGCCACGGCATCGGGCGCCGCATGCACGAGGACCCGCACGTCCCCAACGAGGGCCGCCCGGGCCGGGGCTACCCGCTGCGGCCCGGCCTGGTGCTGGCCATCGAACCGATGCTCATCGCCGGCGGCCGGGACGACTACGGCACCGACCCGGACGGCTGGACGCTGCGCACCAACGACGGCAGCCGGGCCGCCCACGTCGAGCACACCGTCGCCATCACCGAGGACGGGCCGCGCATCCTCACCGTCCGCTGATCCCGGGGGCCCGGCCGGGGCCCGGAAGCCCGTCGCGGCCGGAAATAACCGTTCGTCACGAACCTTCCGTGTGACTACAGTTGGCGCGCTCGATCCAACGAACTGGTCCTCGATCGGAAGGCATTCCGGCATGAAGCTCAGCACGTTCAAGGGATCGTCGATCCGGCGAACCGCCTCCCGCGCCGCCCTGGTCCTCGGCGCGGCGGCGACGGCCCTCGGCCTGACGGCCACCGCGGCCGTCGCGGACACCACCGCGGCCAACTTCACGCTCAGCCAGCCCAACTGGCGCTGCGGGGAGTCCCGCATCTCCGGTAACACCAGGCTGACGTTCCAGTGCGACGGCAACCTGGTGCTCTACTACGGCGGCCAGGCGCTCTGGGCGAGCGGCACCTACTGGGGCAACTACATCCCCACCCAGGTCGACTGGTCGCAGAGCGGCTACATCATCCTGATCGACGACTTCGGGCACCACCTCTGCACCATCGGCGCGACCAACTCCGCGCCGGGCGGGCGGGCCAGGATCCAGGACGACGGCAACTTCGTCTTCTACAAGACCAACGGCGGTGCCGCCTGGGCGAGCAACACCTACGGTGCGGGCCAGGGCAACGTGGACTACTGCCACAGCTGACCGGCCTGCGCTCCTCGGCGCGGGGCGCGGGCGGCCGGAAGCCGGGCACCCGGCTTCCGGCCGCTCGGTGGCCCCGCCGGGGTGCCCGGTAGGCTCGGCGGCGTGACCAAAGGTGTGATGTTCGACTTCTCCGGCACCCTCTTCCGGGTCGCCTCGACCGCCCAGTGGCTGGACGCCTTCACCGCCGCCGCCGGCCCGGCGCTGGCCCCCCGCGAGCGCGCCGAACTGCTGGGGCGGCTGGAGGAGTTCGGGGCCCTGCCCGGCGGAGTGCCGCCGCGCCACGTCCCCGCGGAGGTCGAGGAGGCCTGGCGCACCCGCGACCTCACGCCCGAACGGCACCGCGCCGCGTACACCGCGCTCACCGGCGCGGCGGAGCCGCCCGCGGGCCTCGACGTCGACGCGCTCTACGACACCCACATGGCGCCGGAGAGCTGGCGCCCGTACCCGGACACCGCGCCGGTGCTGCGCGAACTGCGCCGCCGGGGCGTGCCGGTCGCGGTCGTCAGCAACATCGGCTGGGACCTGCGGCCGGTCTTCCGAGCCCACGGGCTGGACGGCCTCGTCGACGCCTACGTGCTCTCCTTCGAGCTCGGCGTCCAGAAGCCCGATCCGGCGATCTTCGAGGCCGCCTGCGAGCACCTCGGCCTGGCCCCGGCCGAGGTGCTGATGGTCGGCGACGACCGCACCTGCGACGGCGGCGCGACCGCCCTCGGCTGCGGCTTCCACCCGGTGGAGCACCTGCCGGTCGAGCAGCGCCCGGCCGGTCTCACCCCGCTGCTCGACCGGTTCGCCTGACCGCGCCCCGGGCGGGCGTCCCGACGCGACGCGACGCAGGTCACAGCCCGGCGCCCGGACGCCCGGAGTAGCGTGCGGGGCATGACCGATCAGGACTTCACGACGCGGATCACCGTCCGCGGGTACGAGACCGACGCCCAGGGCCACCTCAACCAGGCGGTCTACCTCCAGTACGCCGAGCACGCCCGCTGGGAGTACCTGCAGGCGGCCGGCATCCGGCAGGCCGAACTGGTGGCCAAGGGGGTGGGCCCGGTCGTGCTGGAGACCACGGTCAAGTACCTGCGGGAGCTGCGCGCGGGCGACGTGGTGGACGTGAGCTGCGAGTTCGTCTGGCGGGGCGGCAAGACCTTCCAGGTGGTGCAGCGCCTGACCCGGGCGGACGGCGTGCTCGCCGCCGAGGTGACCGGGGTCGGCGGCATCCTGGACCTCGCCGAGCGCCGCCTGGTCGCCGACCCGCGCGAGCCGCTGCGCGCGCTGGCCGCCGAACCGAAGCTGCTCGGCCTCTGAACCCCCGGCGGCGCGTGCCCCGATCCGGGGTGCTCGCGAGCGCCTGACAGTCAGCCAGGAGCGGTGCCGGGCCGGGGGATTGCCCCACCCCCGACCGGCCCGCTGCCCGGATGGGCCGGCCGCCCCCGGCGCAGCAGACTTCCCGGCATGCCGAACATCAACCGCACCCTCGCCGCCGCCATCGCGGCCGCCGCCCTCGCCGTCACCGCCCTGGTCGCCCAGCCGGCCGCGGCGGGCCCGGAGACCGCGGGGCGGGACCGCCTCGCCTGGACGTCCTGCCAGGGCGGCGCCGACCCCCGCCAGCAGTGCGCCACCGTCAGCGTCCCGCTGGACTACGCCCACCCGGAGGGCGAGCGGATCACCCTCGCCGTCTCCCGGATCGCGTCGGCGAAGCCGGGCCTGCGCCGGGGCGTGCTGCTGACCGTGCCGGGCGGGCCGGGCGGTTCCGGCGTCGACGTCCCGAGCAGTGCGGTGAAGCGCCTGCCGCAGTCCGTCCTGGACCGCTACGACCTGGTCGGCTTCGACCCGCGCGGGGTGGGCCGCTCCACCCCGGTCAGCTGTGGCCTGGAGCACGACGACCTCGCCATGGTGAAGCTGCGCCCGTGGCCGGCCGCGGACGGCTCCGTCGACGGGAACCTGGCCACCGCCCGCAGGGTCGCCGAGACCTGCGCCCGCAACGGCGGCCCGGTGCTGCGCAGCATCTCCACCCGCAACGAGGCCCGGGACATCGACCGGATCCGGGAGGCCCTCGGCGAGCGCCGGCTCTCCGCCTGGGGCACCTCCTACGGCACGTACGCGGGGGCGGTGTACGCCACCCTGTTCCCCGGGCGCACTGACCGGATCGTGCTGGACAGCAACGACGACCCGGACCCGGCGCGGGTGGGGCGCGGCTGGCTGGCCGCCTTCGGACAGGGCGCCGAGGACCGCTTCCCGGACTTCGCCAGGTGGGCGTCGGCCCCCGGGAACCCGGACCGCCTCGCGGACACCCCGGAGGAGGTCCGCCCGCTCTTCCTGGACCTCGCGGCCCGCCTGGACGCCGTACCGCTGCCCTGGCCGGGCGCCAACCCGGCCGAACTGAACGGCAACGTGCTGCGCGAGACGATGCTGGAGAGCCTGTACGCGGACGCCAGGTTCCCCGGTCTGGCCCGGCTGGTGCTGGCGGCCCTGGGCCGCCGGCCGCTGCCCGCCCCCGTGGCGCCGCCCGAGCAGGTGCTGCAGAACACCATCGCGGTCTCCGTGGGCACGCTCTGCAACGACGTCTCCTGGCCCGCCGACCCGGCCGCCCTCGCCGAGGACGTGGCCGCCGAGCGCGCCGCCCGGCCACTGACCGCGGGCATGCCGGTGAACGCGATGCCGTGCGCCTTCTGGCCGTTCGCGCCCGCCGAGCCGCCGGTGCGGGTGACCGACCGGGGCCCGGCGAACGTCCTGCTGGCGCAGAACCTGCGCGACCCGGCCACCCCGTACCGGGGCGCGCTCCGGCTGCGCGCCGCGCTGGGGGAGCGGGCCCGGATGGTCACGGTGGACTCCGGCGGCCACGACGTGTACGTGGCGAACGGGAACGCCTGCGGTGACGCGGTGGTGACGGACTTCCTGGTCACCGGCCGTCGACCGGCCGCGGACACCTTCTGCCCGGCGGGCTGACCGGGCCGGGCCGGACCGCACTGCGGCGGTGCCGGGGTGACGGACCGTGGACGAACGGCCCTTGCCTCGGCGCGACCGCCCGTGCGACCGACTGGAATGAGCCGAATCTGTGGCGGATTTGTGACAAAGGTTGGCCAACACCCCGCCCTCGCAGGCGATTCGCGGCCGTAGTGTTCCAGCTATGTCACGGAAGAGTCGCATACCTGCCCCGGACGCGGGCGACACCTGGGTGCCGCGCCCCCGGCGCCGTGTGACCCCCCTCGGATTCCTGGGCCACACGGTCACCTTCCTCGGCAGCTGCACCCTCGGCGGGGTGCTGCTGGCCGGCCTGGTCCTCCCCGCGGCCGGCGCGGTCGGGCTGGGCGCGAAGAGCGGCGCCGAGAGCTTCGAGAGCATCCCCGACGACTTCAAGACCCCTCCGCTGACCCAGGCGACGCAGATCTACGACGCCAAGGGCGGCCTGATCGCCAAGGTCTACGAGCGCGACCGCACGGTCATCCCGGCCGAGCAGATGTCGCCGCTGATCCGTCAGGCACAGGTGGACATCGAGGACGCCCGGTTCTACGAGCACGGCGCCGTCGACCTCAAGGGCATCCTGCGGGCGGTCACCAAGAACGCCGAGAGCGGCGCGGCCGTGCAGGGCGCGTCGACGCTGACCCAGCAGTACGTGAAGAACGTGAACGTGGAGAAGGCGGGCGACGACCCGGTCGCGGTCCTGGAGGCACAGCGCAAGACCCTGGGCCGCAAGATCCAGGAACTCCGGTACGCCATCAAGCTGGAGGAGGACCTGACCAAGGAGCAGATCCTCACCAACTACCTCAACATCACCTTCTACGGCCACCAGGCGTACGGCATCGAGGCCGCCTCCCAGCGGTACTTCAGCAAGGACGCCAAGGACCTCACCCTCCCCGAGGCGGCCATGCTCGCCGGGCTGGTGCAGAACCCCTCCCAGTACGACCCGAAGCTGCACCCGGTGGCCGCCCAGAAGCGCCGCGACACCGTCCTCGACAAGATGGTCGAGAACAAGCACATCACCGCGGACCAGGCCAGGGAGGCGAAGGCCGCCCCGCTCGGCCTGAAGTACAAGGACCCGCAGAACGGCTGCATCACCGCCAAGGCCGGCATGGGCTTCTTCTGCGACTACGTGCGCCACGTCGTCAAGCAGGACCCGGTGTTCGGCAAGAACGCCGCCGACCGCAAGAAGCTCTGGGACCAGGGCGGCCTGAACATCTACACCACGCTGGACCCGGAGAAGCAGGCCGCCGCCCAGAACGCCGTCTCCCAGCAGGTGTACGTCACCGACCCGGTGTCGGCGGCGATCACGATGGTCGAGCCCGGCACCGGAAAGATCCTGGCGATGGCCCAGACCCGCCCCTACGGCCTCGCGAAGGAGAAGAACGAGACCGTCGTCAACTACAACGTGGACGCGGCGATGGGCGGCGGCATCGGCTTCCAGCCCGGCTCCAACTTCAAGCCGATCGTGGCCGCCGCCGCCCTGGAGGCCGGCCTGTCGCCCACCCAGCGGTACGACTCCCCGAACCGCATGGACTGGCCGACGATGAAGACCTGCGACGGCACCTGGAAGAACCTCAGCAAGGGCAAGAAGGAGGGCAGCATCCCCAACGAGAGCGCGCGCGAGGTCGGCCCGTACGAGCTCAAGGAGGCGATGGCGCTCTCGGTCAACACCTACTTCGTGCAGATGGAGCAGGAGATCGGCCTCTGCGCCGTCAAGCAGATGGCCAACAAGCTGGGCGTGGCGGGGAAGGCGAGCGGCGACCCGCTGCAGGAGGTGCCCGCCCTCGGCCTCGGCACGCAGGAGGTGAGCCCGCTGGTGATGGCCGATGTGTACGCCACCTTCGCCGCCCGCGGCAGCTACTGCGCGCCGCTGGCGATCAACCGGATCACCACCGTGGACGGCAAGGACGTTCCGGTCAGCCCGGCCAAGTGCTCCGACGTGATGTCGCAGAGCACCGCCGACGTGATCAACAGCGTGCTGCTCGGCGTGACGGAGAAGGGCACCGCCAAGGACCTCGGCCTGGAGGACGGCCGCCAGATCGCCGGCAAGACCGGGACCACGGACGAGAAGAAGTCCGCCTGGTTCACCGGCTACACCGGCAACCTGGCCGCCTCGGTCTGGCTGGGCAGCCCGGGCACCAAGGTGCCGATGAAGAACATCCGGATCGGCGGCCACTACCAGCAGGAGGTGTTCGGGGCGACCGGCCCCGGCCCGATCTGGCAGCAGGCGATGGAGGAGGCCGTCCGGACCATGCCGGAGAAGGACTTCCCGACCGTGTACATCCCGGACCCGCCCAAGCGCGACCCGGCCTGCAGCACGCCCAGCGGGTCCGCCACCCCGACCTGCACGTCCGGCGGGAAGCCGCGCTCCACCAACAGCCCGGTGGGCCGGGCGGGGTCGGCCACCCCGACGGCGCCGGCCGCCCCGCAGGACCCGGAGGACCACTGAACGACGGCGGCCGGTGATCGCCGCCGGCCGGTGGACCGAGGCGATGCGAACCCCGCGGCCCCGCATGAGTACCCGTACTCATGCGGGGCCGCGGTCCGACGGCGCACGATGGCGCCATGCCGCACAGCATCCTCGGAGTCCCCGCCGTGTTCTGGCCCTCGATCGGCTACCTGGCCGGGTGCCTGCCGATCGGGCTGGCCGCGGCCCGGGAACTGCGCACGGGCCGGAGCGCGACCGGCACGGCCGGCCGGTGGGCGGCCGCGGTCTGGACGATGCCCGGCTTCCCGCCGGCACTGGTCCTCAACCCGCTGCCGGACGGCACCGCGGGCCGCTTCCTCTCCGCCACCGCCGCCGGTGCGGCGGGAAACGCGGTGCTGCTGGTCCTGTTCTCACACGCCGCCGGACTGCGCTGAGGCGTCGTCCGGGCCTGGCCGGGGGACCGGGCCTGACGGACCGGACCGGGCCTGACGGACCGGACCGGCTCGACGGACTGCGCCGCGCCGCCGGAGGCGCCCCGGCGCCTACCGAGCCTCGACCGGCTCGCCGCTGTCCTGGTCCAGGTTGAAGACGCGCCGGTACGAGTCGGTGACCACGGTGATCTGGTCCCGCCCCGTCCAGCTGGCCTCCACCAGCCGGGCCTCGTCCGGGGCCCGGCCGATCTCGAGCAGCGACCAGCGCCGGGCCGACCAGCCCTCGCCGGACTCCAGCAGCACCTGCCAGCTGTCGCCCGTCCGCGCCGTGGCCGCGTAGGAGCGGTGCACCACGACCAGGGCCCGTTCGGGCCGCGCCGGGGCGGTCTCCCGGCTGCGGGTCTCGGCCGCCGCGACCTTGTGCGCGGCCAGTACGCCGAGCAGGAACACCACCCCGGCGGTCACCGTCACGGTCCGGGTGGCCGTGCGCAGGGCGGTGCGGCGGTCGCCCAGCCAGGCGGCGGCGATCAGTGCGGCCAGGGCCGCGCCGAGTAACAGCTCGGGCCGGTTCAGCAGGTCGGCGACGAGCATCAGCCCGCCCGACCGGCTCTCCCACTGCCCCTCGGTGTACAGCAGCACGGCGGCCACCCCGCCCGCCACCAGCAGCCTGACCAGGATCCGCCGGGCCTTCGGTGTCCGTTTCCTCATCGTCCCCCCGTCCGAGGTGTCACAGCTGCGCGAGCAGTTCGCGGCCCTCCGGCCAGTCACCCAGCCCCGATTCCGAGTTGAGGTGCCCGAACGCGCCCGGCTCGACGTACCGGGCACCCCACGCCCGCGCGAACTGCCGGGCCCGCTCGGGGGCGGCCCACGGGTCGTCGGAGCTGGCCACGACCACGCTCGGGAACGGGATCGGCGCCAGCGCCACCGGGCGGAAGCCCACCAGCTCCGGGACGTCCGCGGTGTCGATGTCGGCCGGAGCCACCAGCAGCGCCCCCCGCACGGCGGAGGTCCGTGCGGCCGGCGCGGTGGCCGCCCAGCGGGCCACCGCGATGCAGCCGAGGCTGTGGGCCACCAGCACCACCGCCCCGTCGGCGGCCCCGGCCACCGCCGCGTCCACCCGGGCCACCCAGTCCTGCGGGTCGGGCCGGTCCCAGTCCGCCTGTACGACCCGCCGGAAGGACTCCGGCTCGGCGGCCTCCCAACGGCTCTGCCAGTGCTCCGGCCCGGAGTTCTGGTAGCCCGGCAGGACGAGGTAGGTGGTGCGGTCCGGCATGGGCTCCCCCGGGAGGCGGTCGGTCGGTGGCGGGCAGCAGGAGTCTAGGCCGCGCCCGGCCGTCCGCCGCAGCGGGGCGGTGACCCGGCGCACACGACCCATGCCCGGCGTGCCCCGCCGCTCACGCGCCGCAGCACGCCCGGTGCGCCCTGTTGCCAACGGAGGTGCCGGTGCGGGAGTTTGGACCGGCGCCACGGTGGGTGGGGACATCCGAGGGGCGTGCCAGGTCGGTCGTTCGATCATGTGGAGGGATGTCGGCGATGACATCGAAGATCCTGCTCGTCACCGGGGACGCCGCCGAGTCGCTGGAGGTGTTCTACCCGTACCAGCGGCTGCGCGAGGAGGGCTACCAGGTCGACATCGCCGCCCCGACGAAGAAGCGCCTGCAGTTCGTCGTCCACGACTTCGTCGAGGGCTACGACACCTACACCGAGAAGCCCGGCTACACCTGGCCCGCCGACCTCGCCCTCGCCGACGTCGACCCGGCCGACTACGTGGCCCTGGTCATCCCCGGCGGCCGCGCCCCCGAGTACCTGCGCAACGACCCAGACCTGCAGCGGATCGTCCGGCACTTCTTCGAGGGGGACAAGCCGGTCGCGCAGATCTGCCACGGCCCGCTGATCACCGCGGCCGCCGGGGTGCTGTCCGGCCGCCGCAGCGCCGCCTACCCGGCGCTGGAGCCGGACGTGAAGGCGGCCGGCGCCGAGTACGTCGACGGTGAGGCGGTCGTCGACGGCGTGGTCGTCTCGGCGCGTGCCTGGCCCGACCACCCGGCCTGGCTGCGGGCCTTCGTCGAGGTGCTGCGCACCAAGGCGCCGCTGGCCTGACCCGCGCCCGGCCGCCGCGCCTCCGGAACCGACCGGGGCGCGGCGGCCGGGCGCGGGTGGTCGTGGCGGGGGCGGTCGCGACGGGGGCCCGTGCGGCGGCGCCGGTGCGTACCCCTACGCTGACCGCCGACAGGAACCGCCGACCGCCACCAGGAGGACGCGCCATGGCAGAGCCGTTGATCGCCGCAGTCGGGGGCCGGGTGCCCGCCGTCGACCCGGGCGCCTTCGTCGCGCCGAACGCGGTCGTGGTGGGGGACGTGACGATCGGCGCGGGCGCCGGCGTCTGGTACGGCGCGGTGCTGCGCGGCGACGCGGAGTCCATCACCGTGGGCCGGGACAGCAACATCCAGGACAACTGCACCCTGCACGCCGATCCCGGGTTCCCGCTGGTGGTCGGCGAGCGGATCTCGGTCGGCCACAACGCGGTGCTGCACGGTTGCCTGGTCGAGGACGACGCCCTGGTCGGGATGAACGCCACCGTGCTCAACGGCGCCCGGATCGGCGCCGGGTCGCTGGTCGCGGCCGGTGCGGTGGTGCCGCAGGGCATGCAGGTGCCGCCGGGCTGCCTGGTCGCGGGCGTGCCGGCCAGGGTCCGCCGGGAGCTGACCGAGGACGAGCGGGCCGGCATCAAGTCCAACGGCCTGGGCTACCTGTTGCTGGCCGAGGCCCACCGGGAGATCGAGCCCCGGGGCGCCGGGGGCTGACGGCCGGGGCTCGCCAGTCCGGCGTCCACGCGCGAGACTGGGGTCATGTGCCGCAACATCAAGACGCTGCGACCGCCGGTGACGCCCGACGCCGACGAGGCCGACTTCCGGGCCGCCGCGCTGCAGTACGTCCGCAAGGTGTCCGGGTTCCGCGCCCCGGCGGCGCACAACCGCGAGGCCTTCGACCGGGCGGTGGACGCCGTCGCCGAGGCCACCGCCAGGCTGCTCGCCGAACTCGAGGTCCGGGGCGCACCCGCCCGGGCCGCCGAGGCCACCGCGTAGGACAGGCCCCAGCCGGGCGAGCGGCGGGCCGGCCCGCCGGGACCAGGAGATGGCGATGAACCCACCCGACCGTTACGCGCTGACCTTCCCCGGGACCCCGGGCACCCAGGCCCCGCAGGACGTCGTCGTGGTCACCCGCACCAGCGGGAAGGGCCCCGGCGGACACCCCGTGTACGAGGACGCCAGCGGCATCGTCCGCGCGGAGATCAGCGACGCCGGGGAGGTCCGGATGCTCGCCAGCGGCGGCCACCAGACGCCGCACCTGCCGGTGCACGCACAGCCGCTGCCCTGACGCGTCGACGCGGAGGTCCGCCGGCCGGATTTCGCCGAACCGCCCGGCGCGCGGTGGTGCCCGGGGCAGAATCGCCCCCATGACCACAGCGCGCTGGCAGGGCACCGTCGTCGCCGAGAGCGACCGGACGATCGTCGTCGAGGGCAACCACTACTTCCCGGCCGATTCGGTCCGGGGCGAGTTCCTGCGCCCGTCCGACACCACCACCGTGTGCGGCTGGAAGGGCACGGCCGGCTACTACACGCTGGAGGTGGACGGCCTGACCAACCCCGACGCGGCCTGGTTCTACGCGGATCCGAAGCCGGAGGCCGAGCAGGTGCGCGACCGGGTGGCCTTCTGGCGAGGGGTGGAGATCAGCGAGTAGCGCGTACCGGTGGGGCGGAGGGGGTACCCGACCACCATGGCACTCTTCCGAAAGAACGGACGTTCGGAGCCCGAGCCGGCCGCCGCTCCCGCCGTCCCGGGGCCGGACGCCGTTCCCGAGGGCGCCCTGGCGGGCGAGCTCGCCGAACTGGTCGAGGGCGCCGAGCGGCCCCTCGGGGACTGGCAGGTCGCCGAGTACCGGGCCGAGCGCGGCCGCGCCCGTGCCCTGCTGGCCAGGACGGCGCGCCGGCTCGGGAGCGGCGGCAGGGCGGCGGCCAAGGGCGCAACGCTGGGCGGCCGGGCGCTCACCGAGCAGCTGGTGCAGACGGCGCCCCGGCTCCCGGTACGCGACCTCGCCACCCTGCGGGCCCAGCACCCCGATGCGGCCCACCCCGAGGCGCTCGCCGACCTGCTGGTGAGCGGTGCGGTCCGGGCCTCCAGCGCGCTCGGGGCGGGCGTGGGCGCGATGGCGATGCTGCCGGTGCCGCCCGCGATGGCGCTGGAGATCGCGGCCGAGACGCTCGCGGTGGCGGCCGTGGAGATCAAGCTGATCGCGGAGCTGCACGAGGTCTACGGCGCCCGGGCGCCGGGTTCCGGGGCGCAGCGCGCCGGGGCCTACCTGGGGGCCTGGGCCAACCGGCGGGGCGTGGACGCCGGGGTGCTGGCCCGGCCGGCCGGCTTCGCCGCCCTGGCGGTCGGTGCGGAGGTCCGCCAGCAGGTCAGCCGCCGGCTGACCCGCAGCTCGTTGCGCCGGCTGCCGTCGGTGACCCCGCTGCTGGTGGGGGCCGGGATCGGCGCCACCATGAACCGGCGCGACACCCGCCGACTGGCCGACGAGGTCCGCGCGGACCTGCGCGCGCGCCGCCCGGTGGAGCGCGGCTACTGGGCCGCCGCGGCGCCGGTGGTCAAGGGCGAGGCGGTCGACGGGGGCTGACGGCCACGGCGTCGACGGCTCGGACGGACGGGGCCGGCGGGGCCGGTGAGGCGGGAGCCGGGGGAGCGGCGGGCCCCGGGGCGGAGGCCGGCCCACGCCCGGGCCGGAGAGGGGGCGTGGGCCGGAGAGGGGCCGGGCTCAGGTCCCCGGTGGTCCGGGGGCGCCCGCGCCGCGGCCGGCCTTGACGGCGTTGACCATGGCCTGGTGGATCGCCCGGGCGGTGATCTCGTCGGCGGCCGCCACCGGGCTTCCCGCCACCGTGTACCAGTCCAGTGCGCCGGTGTACTGCACGGTCAGCCGGGCCTCGCCGTCCACCCAGGTGGTGTGCACGGTGAGGTCGCCGGAGATCGGGCCGACTTCGGCGGTGGTGACCCCGCCGGGCCCGCTGATGATCGACTGGGTGGTCCAGGTCGCCCACGTGGTGTGCGGGTCGACGGGCGGTCGGGTCTGCCCGCTGGTTTGATCGTGTTCGGTCATGCGCTTATCCTCCCCCGCCGGTGGGTCGCCGCCGGGGCAGCGACACCTGCGGTCACGAAGGCCGCCCGGTCCCGCCGGGCGGCCGCTGCTCACGGATGTTCAGCCGTCCACGCCCCACTCGTCCGGAGTGGGCTCGCCCTCCGCCTGGGAGGTCTCCTGCGCGTGCAGGTTCTGCATCGAGGTGACGCCCTCCTCGGGATCCGCGGCGCGGACGTCCTCGTCGCGGTCGGTGCTCACCTCGAACCGTTCGCTCATGTCGGTCATCGCGGGCTCCGTCCGATCGGCCGGCCCGGGCGCGCCTGACCGCAGGCGTGACCCGGTCGGGTCTGTCCCTCCCCTCCAGCGTGCCTCCACCCCGCCGCCGGGGCCAGCCGGGTGACCGGTCCGCGGCCGGGCGGGGGCGCCGTCCGGTCGGACTCGGCGGCCCGGCGGAGCGCCGACCGTCCGTGCAGTGCCCGTCCGTGCGGTGCCCCGCCGTCCGCCGCGAGCGTCACCAGGTGACGGGCAGCGACCGCATCCCGTAGATGAGCGCCTCGGAGCGGAACTCCAGCTCCTCCCGCGGGGCCGACAGCCGCAGGCCGGGCAGCCGGCGGAAGAGCGTGGCCAGGGCGATCTGGAGCTCCGCGCGGGCCAGCGGCTGTCCGAGGCACTGGTGCACGCCGAAGCCGAAGGCCATGTGCCGCCTGGCGTCCCGGTCCAGGTCGAGCTCGTGGACCGGTCGTCGGTCGGCGCCGCCGAAGAGCTCCTCGTCCTGGTTGGCGGTGGAGAGCAGCGCGATCACGCCCTCCCCGGCCCGGATCAGGGTGCCGCCGAGCTCGACGTCCTCCAGCGCCACCCGGGGCAGTCCGCTGTCCACGATGGTGAGGTGGCGCAGCAGCTCCTCCACCGCGCCGGGCAGTGCGGCGGGATCGGCGAGCCGGGGGATCTGGTCGGGCTGTTCGAGCAGCAGGGCGGTGGAGAGCGCGATCATGTTCGCGGTCGTCTCGTGCCCCGCGATCAGCAGCAGCAGGCCGGTGGCGGCGACCTCGCGCGGGGTGAGGTCGTCCCGGACGGCGAGCCGGCTGAGGATGTCCTCGCCCGGCTCCTCCCGCTTGCGGGAGGTGAGGTCGCCGAGGTAGTCCAGCAGCTCGTCCTGGGCGGCGGAGACCTCCTCGACCGTGCTGTGCTTGCTGAGCAGCGTCCGGCTGAGGCCCTGGAAGCGGTCCCGGTCCTGGTACGGGACGCCCAGCAGCAGGCAGATCACCAGCGAGGGGACGGGCAGGGCGAAGTCGGCGACGAGGTCGGCCCCGTCCCTGCCCCCGGTCATCCGGTCGAGCGCCTCGTCGACGATCCGCTGGATGTCGGGGCGCATCGCCTCGACCCGCTTGACCAGGAAGTCGCCGGTGACCATCCGGCGCTGCCGGGCGTGCTCGGGGTCGTCGAGCCGCAGGAAGCTGGGGGGACTGGCGAGGATCAGCTCCCGGCGGCCGGCCACCAGCATCGGGAAGGCCGGGTGGCGGATGTCCGCGCTGAACCGGCGGTCGGACAGCACGGTGCGGACCTCGGCGTAGCCGGTGGCGAGCCAGCAGGACTCGCCGCCCGGCAGGTCGGCGCGGGTGACGGCCGCGGTCGCGGCGGCCTCGGTGTAGGCGGGCGGCGGGCTGAACGGGCAGCCGGTGTCGCGCGGGGCCGGCATCGGCACGGCCCGGGTGGTGGGTGTGCTCGTCAAGGTGGGGTCTCCTTGCGTCGCGTGTCCTCGGTGGGGGAATCGGTGTCGGGAGTGATGTCGTGGTCCGGCGGCGGTCCTGGGCGCCGGCGGGCCGGCGCCCGCGGTCAGCCCGCGTCCGCGGCCGGCTGCGGCTCGGACTCCGCCGCGTGGTCGGACCCGGTCCCCGGCGCGGGCTCGACGACGCTGATCGCGCCGCCGGGGCAGAGCTGGGCTGCGAGTCTCAGCACCGCGAACTGCTCGGGCCGGAACTCGGTCTGACGGAGCCTCACCAGGCTGTCCCGGTCGTCCTGGTCGAAGATCTCGGGGGCGTTCATGACGCACATGCCGGAGCTGCAGCAGCGGTCCCGGTCGACGCTCACCTGCATGGGTGGGCACCTCTCGCCAGGGCGGCGCCGGGCGTCCGGCGGCCGCCTCTCGTTGTCATTGCCAACCTAACCGCCAGTCCTGCGTCCACGGAGGGTGCGGTGCCGGGATCGTCCAGATTGGCCGATTCGGTACGGGTTCGGAACTCGACCGCGGTACCGGAGGTTTGAATTGACGTTACTCCGTCAACGTACGGTTCACAGCCCCTCGGCGGCCGCGATTTCCCGGACGGCGGCGAGGGTGTCGGCCTCGGCCGCGGTCTTGTCCGGCCGGTAGCGCACCACCCGGGCGAACCGCAGCGCCAGCCCGGCCGGGTAGCGGGGGCTGCGCTGGACGCCGTCGAAGGCGATCTCCACGACCAGTTCCGGTCGGACCCGAACCGTCCAGTCGTCCCGGTCCGTCTCGCGGGCCAGGAGTTCGGCGGTCTGCCAGGCGAGCACCTCGTCGGTGAGCCCCTTGAAGGTCTTGCCGAGCATCACCCAGGGGGCGGCCCCGGGTTCGTCCGCCGCCCGGGCGCCCAGGTGCAGGTTGCTGAGGAACCCGCGCCGCCGCCCGCTGCCCCACTCGGCGGCCAGCACCACCAGGTCCAGGGTGTGCCGGGGCTTCACCTTGATCCATCCTGCCCCGCGGCGTCCGGCGGCGTAGCCGGCCGCCTGGTCCTTGACCAGCACGCCCTCGTGGCCGAGCGCCAGGGTGTCGCGGAAGAACGCCAGGGCCCGCTCGGTGTCGCCGGTCTCCGTCCTGGCCACCCGCAGGCCGTCCGGGACCGCCTCGGCGAGCGCCGCCCAGCGCTCCCGGCCCGGTCGGTCCACCAGGTCCTCGCCGTCCCGGTGCAGCAGGTCGAAGAAGTAGGCGTGGAGCGGGACCTCGGCCCGCAGCCGGTCCGGATCCCGGCGGGACGCGGTGCGCGCGGCGGTCTCCTGGAACGGGCGCGGCCGTCCGTCGGGCCCGAGCGCGATCGCCTCGCCGTCCAGCACCGCGGAGCGCAGCGGCAGGGCGAGCGCGGCCTCGACCACCTCGGGGACGCGCGCGGTGATGTCGTCCAGGCCGCGGGTGAACACCGCGACCTCCCCGCCGTCCCGGTGCACCTGGATCCGGACGCCGTCCAGCTTCCACTCCAGGGCGGCCGGCCCGGTGCGCTCCAGGGCCGAGACCACGTCCGGCGCGGAGGCGGCGAGCATCGGCCGCACGGCCCGGCCGACCTCCAGCCGGAACGCCGCCAGCGCGGGCACCCCGCCGCTCAGCGCGGCCTCGGCCACCGCGCGGGCCGAGCCGCGGAACATCAGCGCCCGCCGCACCTCCGCCGCCGGCACCCCGGCGGCCAGTGCGACGGCGTTGCCGACCACCGCGTCCAGCGCGCCCTGGCGCAGGTCGCCGACCAACACCGCGCGCAGGAACGCCTGCTCGACCTCCGTCGCCCGCGCGAAGAGCCCGGTGAGCAGCCGCCGCCGCTCGGCCTGCGCGCCCGTCCCGTGCACCGCGGCGATCCGCTCCAGCTCCCGTTCGGTCTCCCGCACGCCGAGGGAGGCCCCGGCGGCGGGCGGCGGCAGGTCGCGCAGGCCGGCCGGGCCGATCCCGGTGCGCAGCCGCTGCGACTCGCCCGAGAGCAGGGCCACCGCCGACGGGGCCTCGGCCGGGCCCAGCTCGCGCAGGCAGTCCGCGAGCAGCGTGGTCTTGGCCCGCCGTCCGGGTTCGGCCGCCACGGCGCGGGAGGTGAGGGCCAGGTGCCGCAGCCGCATGAGGCGCTCCTCGGGTGGTCCCGGTGCGGCCGCCGACGGATCCGGGCGGCCTGGTCCAGGATCGGCGACCGCGGCGGGCCCCGCACGGTGGCGCGCATCCGGTACACCGCCGGAGTGGAGTACGCGGACGGTCGGTCCTGTCCGCGGCGGAGATCGGCGCGGGGCCGACGGGCCGTCATGCTGGCGCCACACGCGGCCCGGCGATCCCGGGCCCGCCCGACCGAGGAGACCGAGTTGACCACCACCACCCGCTGGACCGTCGGCGCGCCGGAAGCCGCCGACTACCCCGCCTGGCGCGAACTCTTCCGCGGCTACTGCGCGTTCTACCGGGTGCCGATGCCGGAGCAGAAGGCCGAACTGGTCTGGTCCTGGCTCACCGACCCGGAGCACGAGCTGTGGGGCCTGCTGGTCCGCGACGCCGGGGGGACGCCGGTCGGCCTGGCCCACTACCGCCCGTTCTCGCGCCCCCTGCACGGCGCCGTCGGCGGTTTCCTGGACGACCTGTTCGTCGCCCCCGGGGTGCGCGGCGGCGGTGCGGTGGACGAGCTGCTGGCGCGCCTGCGGGAGATCGCCGCCGAGCGCGGCTGGACCACCGTCCGCTGGATCACCGCGGACGACAACCACCGGGCCCGCAGCAAGTACGACCAGGTGGCCACCCGGACGATGTTCGTCACCTACGACATGGCCCCCGACCAGCCCTGATCCGCCGGCCCCACCGGCCGCCGGTCCACCGCGGCGGCGTGTCACCGCGGCGGCGTGTCACCGGGCGCCCGCGCCGCCGCGGACCGCGGCGGGACCGGGCCCGTGACGACTCCGCCGGACATTCGTTCGGACTTTCTGTTATCCGCGCGCCGCCGGAGGGTCTCCCAGGTGTCGGCACCCGACGGCCGACCCGGACAGAAAGCGTGGCCACGTGAACAGCGACGACAGGACGACCATCCTCCCGGCGAACGGCGCCGAGGGGGGCGTGCGGGGCGGAGCGCCCGGACGCTCCGCCCGCCGGGCCGCCCAGCGGCACGCGGAACACCACGGAGGCCGGAGCCGAAGGGGCCGGAGGCGCGGCCCGCTCGGACCGGTCACCGCGGTCGTCGCCGCGGTGGCAGGCACCGGGCTGCTCGCCGCCCTCGCCGGGGCCGGCTACGCGGCGTACGGCGGCAAGCAGACCGACCGCGACCAGGCGGGCCAGGAGGCGGTGGCGGCCGCGCTGATCGCCGCGGAGGCCGGCACGCACGACGGCATCCAGGTGCCGGGCGCCGGGGGAGCCGACTTCGGCGCGTCCGGGGCCCCGGTCAACATGTCCGCCACCGAGCCGGCGCCGACCCCGACCGGCTCCACCGCCCCGGCCTCCCCGACCGCGACCGCCACGCCCTCGCCCACCGCCACCGCGACCGCCACCACGAGCCCGACCGCCACCACGAAGCCGAGCCCGACCGCCACCGCCAAGTCCACCGGCACCCCGACCGGCACGCCGCGCAGCGGCGGGTCCGCCGCCGCGAGCACCGCCGCGCCCGCTCCGGTGGGCGGCGGCGCCTCCCCCTCGTACGCCCAGCAGGTCGTCGACCTGGTCAACGCCGAACGCGCCAAGGCCGGTTGCGGCCCGGTCACCGCCGAGTCCCGGCTGGCCAGCGCCGCCCAGTCGCACAGCGACGACATGGCGAACCGCAACTACTTCGACCACGCCAGCCCCGAGGGGTACCACGCCGACCACCGGATCGAGGCGGTCGGCTACCGCTGGAGCACCTGGGGCGAGAACATCGCCCGCGGCCAGCAGGACCCGGCCGCGGTGATGGACGCCTGGATGAACAGCCCGGGCCACCGCGCGAACATCCTGAACTGCGCGTTCAAGCAGCTCGGGGTGGGCGTGCGGACCGGGTCCGGCGGTCCGTGGTGGACCCAGGTCTTCGCCGCCCCGGCCTGATCGGCCCCCTTGGTCCAGCCTCCGGTCCAGCCCATTGGTCCAGGCCGATTTTCCGATTCCGCGAACATTGTTGTTATCTGATCACTCCCCACGGGTCTCCGAGGAGGCATCGGCGGACGGAACACGGCAAGACGGAGTGCGGACCATGAACGCTGACGTGCAGAACAGGACCGGGACCACCCTGGTACGCGCGGCCCAGGCGGGCGACCGGCAGGCGCAGGAGGCGCTGGTCGCCGCCTGGCTGCCGCTCGTCTACAACGTGGCCGGCCGCGCCCTCGGCGGCCACGCCGACGTCGACGACGTCGCCCAGGAGACGATGATCCGCGCCCTGGACGGCCTCGACGGGCTGCGCGACCCGGACTGCTTCCGGTCCTGGTTGGTCGCCATCACCATGAACCAGGTCCGCCGGCGCCACGCCGCCGGGCAGCAGCAGCCCACCGTCGGCGGCCTCGACGAGACCTGGGAGGTCCCGGACCCGCGGGCCGACTTCACCGACCTCACCATCCTGCGCCTCGGCCTCTCCGGCCAGCGCCGGGAGGTCGCCGAGGCCACCCGCTGGCTCGACCCCGACGACCGCGAACTGCTCTCCCTCTGGTGGCTGGAGGCCAGCGGCGAGCTCACCCGCGCCGAGCTCGCCGAATCCCTCGACCTGAGCCCGCAGCACACCGCCGTCCGGGTCCAGCGGATGAAGAAGCAGCTCGAAGCCGGCCGGGTCGTCGTCCGGGCCCTCGGCGCCTACCCCCGATGCCCCGAACTCGCCGAGGTCACCGTCGGGTTCGACGGCACCCCGAACTCCGTGTGGCGCAAGCGCATCGCCCGCCACATCCGCAGCTGCGTCACCTGCGACCGGCTCGGCCGCGACCTCTTCCCCGCCGAAGGACTGCTGGCCGGCCTCGCCCTCGTCCCGATCCCGTTCGACTCGCCCGCACTGCTGCACTTCCAGCACACCGCCGCCACCGTCGCCGGCGCCCAGGGCTCCGCCGCCGGCCACGGCGCCGCGGGCGCCCACGGCGGCTGGGCCGGGACGGCCGCCCGCAAGGCCGTCCTGGCGAGCGGGGCGGTCGCGGTGGTGGCCGTCACCACCCTCGCCCTGGTCTGGTCGCGCCCCGCCGAGACCCCGGTCGAGGCGGCTCCCGAGCCCACCACCCCGGCCGCCGCCCTCGACACCCCGGTGGTGGACACCCCGACGGCCACCGCCACCCCGGTCGCCGCCCCGGTCACCCTCGCCGCCACCCCGGCGCCCGCGCCGACGCCCACCGACACTCCCGCCGGCACGCCCACGCCCAGCGCGACGCCCACCGCCACCCGGTCGGTCGCGGCCCCGCCGCCCAGCCCGGAGCGGCAGCTCGTCGACCTGGTCAACGCCGAGCGCGCCAAGGTCGGCTGCGCCCCGCTGCGGATCGACACCCGGCTGCACGCCGCCGCCCAGAAGCACGCCGAGGACATGGTCGCGCGCGGGTTCTTCGACCACGTCAACCCCGACGGGGTCCGCACCGACGCCAGGATCACCGCGGCCGGCTACCGCTGGTCCCAGTGGGGCGAGAACCTCGACCGGGGGCCGACCGCGCCCGCCGTGGTGTTCACGCGCTGGATGGACGGCGGCATCCACCAGTCCAACATGCTGGACTGCGGCTTCAAGGACGTCGGCGTCGGCGTGGCCACCGGCCCGGCCGGCGGCTACTGGACCCAGGACCTGGGCGCGCCGCTGAGCTGACGCCCCGACCGGCCGGGCCGGGGCGGGCCCGGTCGGGCCCGCCGTGGTCGGAAAGCCCCTGGCCGGAGTCGCTGTGGTCGGAGGGGTCGCGGCCGGAGGGGGCCGGGGCGGCGGGCGGCCTCGCTAGGCGGGGGTGACCCCGACCAGGCCGTCCGCGGACCCGGTCACGAACCCGGTGGCCTCGCCGACGACGCCCCCGGCGTCCCCGACCTGCCCGGGCAGCGCGTCGGGCGCGCTCGTCGACGGCCCGGGCGTACCGTCCTGCCCCCCGACGGCGCTGGCGTGCGCGCTCGGCGCGGTCAGCGAGGCGACGAAGCCCACGGCGAGCGAGGCAACGGCAAGCATGCTGCGCTTCTTCATGGCAGGCCCAACGAGAATGGGCCGCCCGGGTTACGGGTCGGGGCCGACGCCGGGCGACCTTTCCGGTGGCGGGAGGTATGGGAGGGCGGTGGGATGGGGAGGGGTCGGGAATGATTCCGGCAAATCGGTCGATTCGCCGTGTGTCGGAGTCGCCGCCAGGACCTGTCAGGACCTCCACCGCGACACGAAGGGCAACCGATGCACGCAGCCGAGCTCTCCCCGGCCGTCCTCGCCGAGCTGCGCCGCCCCCGGCGCTACCCGGCCGTCTCCGTCCTGCTGCCCACCCACCGCAGCGAGCCCGAAAACAGCCAGGACCCGGTCCGTCTGCGCAACCTCGTCGCCGAGGCGAAGAACCGGTTGCACGCCGACGAGGCCGTCAGCCGGGCCGACCGGCTGGACGTCGTCGAACAGCTGGACCGCGCGCTCACCGAGGTCGACCTCGTGCACGCCGAGGACGGCCTGGTGATCTTCGCGGCGCCCGGCGAGTACCAGGTGTGGTCCCTGCCGCGCCCGGTGCCGGCCCGGGTCGTGGTGTCGGACACCTTCCTGACCCGCAACCTGGTCGCCGCCCACGCCGGGGGTGCGCCCTTCTGGGTGCTGACCGTGGCCGCCGACCGCGCCGCCCTGTTCGGGGGGAGCGGGACGACCCTGGTCGAGCACACCGGGGGAGGCTTCCCCGTCGACCACGTCCGGCCCGACTGGGACGTCGAGCGCCAGGAACGGATCGGGGACGTGCCGAGCACCTTCCGCGACGAGGAGACCCGCCGCTTCCTGCGCTCGGCCGACACCGCGCTGGCCGCCGTGCTGGAGGCGGACAACCGGCCGCTCTTCGTGCTCGGCGAGGCGGCGGCGCTCTCGCTGCTCGACGAGGTCGGCGGCGCCGCCAAGCGGGCCGCCGCCCAGGTCTCCCGCGGCGGCCTCGGCCACGCCTCCGCCGCCGCGGTGGCGGAGGCCGTCCGGGCCGCCGTCGCCGAGCAGGGCCGCAGGGCGGTGACCGAGCTGCAGGAGCGCTTGGACCAGGCCCAGGGCGTGAAGGGCCTGGCCGCCGGCATGGACGAGGTCTGGCAGTCCGTCAGCGAGGGCCGGGCCGCCGTGGTCGCGGTCGAGGAGGACTACTGGGAGCCCGTCCGGGTGACGGACAACCACCTCGTCCCGGCGCCCGCCGGTGAGCCCGACGTCCGCGAGGACATGGTCGACGAGATCGTCGAGCGTGCTCTCGACACCGGGGCCAAGGTGCAGTTCGTCCCCACCGGCGACCTCGCGTCCCGCGGCCGCATCGCCGCCGTCCTACGGTACTGACCCTCCCGGCACCGACCCGCCCGGCCTCCGGCCACCACCGTCGGCCGGCGCCGACGCGGCCCCGTGGTGCGGGCCCCCCCCCCGCGGGGGCCCCCCCGCTGGGTTAGAGCTGGGGGCGGGCGCGCCCCGGACGCCCGGGTAGGACGGACGCCCGGGGGCGCCGGGGGTGGGGGTCGA
>NZ_JBITCO010000023.1:47657-89501 GCF_044453265.1 Kitasatospora sp. NPDC051705
CCGAAGCGCCGCTCTCCAGCGGTACAGCCCCGCCCCCCCCCCCCCGGCCGCCCCCCCGCCCCCCCCGCGCGGCGGGCGGGGGGGGGGCGCGGGGGGGGCGCCCCCCCCCCGGCGCCCCCCCCACGGCTGTGTCACACCGGCGGCCCGGCCAGCCCGGTCAGCCCGGGTAGAACGTCCGCCCGGCGGCACCGGAGGAGACGGACCACACCTCGGTTATCAGCCCGTCGGTGATCCGCAGGGTGTCCGTACCGCTCCTGGCCACCACCGCGCCGTCCGCGTCGACGAAACTCGCCCGGTACGGCCGGGCCACCAGGCCGGAGACCGTGCCGCCGGCCGGTTCGAGGTCGACCACCGCGACGCCCTCGGCCTCGAAGCGCAGCCCCGGACCGCGCATGGCACGCCACTGAGCGATCACCTCGGCCAGCCGCTCCGGCGTCCGCACCTCGTCGAACACCTCCGTCCCCGCCTGCGCGTACCGCAGCGTGAACTCGGGTGCCATGATCTCCGCGGCGAGCCGCAGCTCGCCGTTCCACAGCGCCGTCCACCGGTCGTAGACACCGGCTCCGACCCCCCGCAGCTCCGCACCCATGAGAAGACCCCCGTTCGTTCTCCGATTGTGTTCAGGACGCTAGCAGGGCCCACTGACAATCCGTCCCCGGCGGGCGCCGGCCGGTCCCGGCAGGGACCGTGAAGCCCCGGCGGGCGGCCGGGTCAGCCGAGGGGGGTGGGGGTTCCCCGCGACGGGGTCGCCCCCCCGACGGCCTGGATCGAGTCCAGCACCGGCTGGACCAACCCCACGGTGGCGTCGGACGGCTGCCGCAGGCACACCGTCAGCTCGATGAGCGCTGCCCGCGCGCCCGGCCGGGTGATGAGCTTGTGGCCGACGAACTCCCGGTTGCCGCCCCGCACCAGGCACGGCTTCTCCGGCGCCTGCTCGCGGGCGGTGGCCGGCTCGGCGGCGACCTTCCCGACCAGGCCCGGGTCGTCCACCTTCAGGAAGGACAGCACGGCCCCGTCGACCGGGAGCAGCTTCGGCAGCCGGCACGCGTCGGACTCCGTCGTCGGGCAGGGTGTCGGGGGGCCGGACTGCGCGGTGGCCTGCGGCGACTGGCCCGGCGGATCGGTCAGCAGGACGCCGCCCTCCGGGTCGTCGGCGTCGGAGGCCTGGGAGAACCAGCCCTGCGGGACGCGGGCGACGACGTTCCACTCCCGCAGGCCGATGGTGATCCCGACGAGCTCGTCCGGGACGGTCGGGCCGTCGGAGGGCGTGGCCGAGGCGGGTGCCGACACCGGCCCGGCAGGCCGCAGCGCCGCCCCCCGGTCCGGTGCGGGAGCGATCGCCGGCGCGGCCACCAGCGCCGCGACGAGCAGCCCTCCGGTCAGCCCGGCCGCGAGCGCGGCGGCCCGCCGCCTGCGCCGGACCCGGGCGGCCCGGGCCCGGATCCGCTCCATCCGGTCCGCCGGGTCGTCCAGCGCCGGTACGGCCCGCTGGAGCAGGATCCGCAGTTCCTCCTCCGCGGCCCCGTCGCGGTCGCCCCAGTCGTCCTCGCCGCCCGCGCGGCCGTACGCGTCGAGCGGGTCAGTACCGGTCACGAGGTCCCCCGGTGAGCAGCAGTTCCCGGCTGGGCAGCCGGCCGCGCAGCACGGACAGCGCCCGGTGCGTCTGACTCTTGACCGTGCCGGTGCTGCAGCGGAGCACCTCGGCGGTCTCCTCCACGCTGAGGTCCTCGAAGTAGCGCAGCACCACGACCGCCCGCTGACGCGGCGGCAGCGCCCGGACGGCCTGGGCGACCACCTGCTCGACCACGACCTCCTCGTACGGGTCCCCGCCCGTCGGGACGGGCTCCGGCAGCTCGCCGTGCGGCAGCTCGCCGGTCCAGCGCCGGCGCCACCACGAGACGTGGCAGTTGACCAGCACCTTGCGGGTGTAGGCCTCGGGCCGGTCGATGGCGACCCGGTCCCACTTGGGCCAGACCCGGGCGAACGCGGTCTGCAGCAGGTCCTCGGCCTGGTGCGGGTCGCCGGTCAGCAACCAGGCCACCCGGAGCAGCTTCGGGCCGCAGGCGGCGACGAACTCCTCGAAGTCCGGATTCGCATCGCTCATCGTGCCGTCCCCGCCATGGTGTCCGCGCCGTTCCCGTCGGTCGTGGCGGCCCGGCGGGCCGCGGTCGTGGTGTGCATCTCACGGCTGCTGAACGCGATGGGCGGCGCTTTCGGTTGCCCGTCGGCGCGGAGAATTTTCCGGCGGTCCGGACCGGCCCGCGGTACACGGCCCGGAACGGTGGCGCGCGGCGCCCGGAACCGTGCGTGCGCGGCGCCCGGTCCGATGACGGGGACGACGACCGGTCCTGGTCCGGGGAGCTGGACGGCCCGCGAGCCGGCCGGGACTCGGCCGGGCGGCGGGCGGGCCGTGCCACCACGATGGCCCGCCCCGCCCGGGGGACCAAGGGCGCGCACCGGGCGCCCGGGGGCACGTCGCGGCGCGACCGGGAGCGAGGGCGTGCGGGGGAGGGCGTCAGAGCGTCCCCGAGCCCTGCGGCACCCTGCCGGGGAGCCCGTGGGCGGCGGACGGCGCCTGGCCCACCGGGGCGACGGTCCAGTCGGGGTGACCGGGCATCGGCGGGGTGCGCCGCCCGTACAGCCAGTCGGTGAGGAAGCCGGTGAGGTCCTGCCCGGAGACCTCGGAGGCGGTCCGCAGGTAGTCGCGGGTGGAGGCGGTGGCGTGGCGGTGCTCGCGCAGGAAGGTGCGCTCGATCCGGTCGAAGGTCTCCGCGCCGACCCGCTCGCGCAGCGCGAACAGGACCAGGGCGCCGCCGGTGTAGCGCTGGCTGTCGAAGAGGTCGTCGGCGCCGGGTGCGGCGACCGGGCCGGAGTCGTGGCGCCACTGGTCGCCGAGGCCGTAGACCTCGCGCATCCGGTCGACCAGGGTGGTGTGGCCCGAGGCGTCGGGCCAGCCGCGCTCGTAGCGGTACGTCAGCGCGTAGAAGTCGGCGTGCCCCTCGTTGAGCCAGAGGTCCGCCCAGGTGGCCGGGGAGACGCTGTCGCCGTACCAGGAGTGCACCAGCTCGTGCATCATGTGCGAGCCGATCGCGGACTCCGGCCGGCGCAGGAAGTCCGGCTTGTAGAGGGTGAGCGTCTGGGTCTCCAGACCGGTGAAGCCGAAGGCGGCCGGGTCGTCGGTGTCGGCGGGCAGCAGTCCGTAGCTCTCGAACGGGAACGCCCCGAGGTGCCGCTCGGCCCAGGCGAGCTGGTTGGCGGTGAGCGCGAGGGCCGGTTCGAGCTCCGCGGCGCGGGCGGTCGGGACGACGTCGCGCAGCGGCAGGCCGCCCGGGCCGGGGCGTTCGCGCACCGTGTAGTCGCCGACCGAGACCTGGAGGAGTTCGGTGGCCATCGGCTCGCGGGAGACGTACCGGCGGGTGGTCCGGCCGTCGCCGAGCCGTTCGGTCTCCGTCAACTCCCCGTTGGCGACGCCCAGCAGGGGGTCGGGTGCGGTGACGGCGACGGTGAAGCGGGCCTTGTCGCTCGGGTGGTCGTTGCACGGGAAGACGGTGTGCGCGCCGTCCGGCTGGCCGGCCACCGCGAAGCCGTTCGCGGTGGGGACCCAGCCGCTGTGCGGGCGCCGGGCGTGCGGGTCGGCGGAGTACTCCACCGCGACCTGCACGGCCGTGCCGGGGTGCAGCGGCCGCGGCGGAGCGACCGTCAGCTTGGCGTCGCGGACGGTGAACCGGGCCGGGCGCCCGTCGACCCGGACGGCGCGCACCGTCAGGCCGAGCGCGTCCAGCCGCAGGCTCCGCAGGGTGCGGGACGGTCGGGCGGTGATCACCGCGGTGGCGTCCACGGTGCGGGTGTCGGCCCGGTAGTCGAACGAGAGGTCGTAGGCGAGCGCGTCGTAGCCGGTGTTGCCCAGGGAGGGGAAGACCGGATCGCCCAGGCCGTCCGCCGCGGTGGCCGTCGGGACGCTGGCGGAGAGCAGCGACGCACTGAACGCGAGCGCCACGAGGAGACCGGCGCGGGGCCTGGGCAGGGTGATCACCGTACTTCCGGGTGCTGGTGCCGGGAGACCTGGCAGCGGGGCCGGGCGCGGGGATCCGCCGGCGCGGTCGAGGCGTCGTGCGGTGGGGTGGTCGTGCGGCCCCCCGCCCCCGGGCCGCGGTGCGTGTGCGACGCACCGGGCACAGACCCTAGTGGACCGGGGGCGCCGTGCGGGCGGCTTTCCCGGAGGGCCGACGACACGCGGTCGTCCCCCGGACGGCCCACCGTGCTGGCGGCCCCGTCGCGGGCCGGATAGCGTTCGAAGTGCTTCGTCCCCTGACGGACGGGGCCACGGCCGTCGGAGAACCTGGCCAGGTCCGGCGGCCGTTCCTCGTGCCCGCGTGCAGCCCGTAGGCTGGCGAGCGAGACGCCGCCCGCGTACCGGATGCCAGGAGCCGCCGTGACCACCCCCGATCCGCACGTCCTGGTGATCGGCGAGTGCGTCGCCGACGTCGTCCGTTCGGACGGCGCCCCGGACGTGGTCCACCCCGGTGGTAGCCCGGCGAACGTCGCCTACGGGCTGGCCAGGCTGGGGCACCCGGCCACCCTGCTCACCGAACTCGGGGCGGACGCCAACGGTCGGCTGATCCGGGCTCACCTGGAGTCGGCCGGGGTGCGGGTGCGGGCCGCCGAGGTGGCCCGGACGCCGTCGGCCGTGGTGCGGCTCGACGGTCGGGGGCGGGCCCGGTACACCTTCGACATCGGCTGGACGCTGCCGCCCACCGAGCCGGCCGACCCCCCGGCGGCGATCCACCTCGGGTCGATCGCCGCGGTCACCGACCCGGGCGCCGCCGCCGTGCTCGACCTGGTCGAGCGGTGGCACGGCCGGGCGCAGATCAGCTACGACCCGAACGTGCGCCCCGCGCTGATGGGCGGGCGGGAGCGGGCCGTGCGGCGGGTGGAGCGCTGGGTGGCGCTGAGCGACGTGGTCAAGGCGAGTGACGAGGACCTGGCCTGGCTCTATCCGGGCGAGGCCGCGGAGGCGGTGGCGGAGCGCTGGCTCGCGCTCGGCCCGTCGGTGGTCGCGGTGACCCTCGGAGCCGACGGGGCCTTCGCGCTGGCCCCCGGTGGCGGACTGGTCCGGGCGGGGGCCGTACCGGTGGTGGTCGCCGACACCGTCGGCGCCGGGGACGCGTTCATGGCGGCGCTGCTGCACGCCCGCGCGGCCGGCGCGGACCTCGCGGGCTGCCTCACCCGGGCCGTCACCGCCGCGGCCCTCACCGTCGCCCGCCCCGGCGCCAACCCGCCCACGGCCGCCGAACTCGCCGCCGCCCTCGCCGCCGCCGCGTCCTAGGCAGCCCGTCCGACGAGATCCACAGGACCCGCCCGCCGCACCCGGGCCCGGCGGGGCCTACCCGGCGAGCTCCTTGCCGTACCAGACCTGGGCGTACGGGCCGCTGCTGTAGGCCGGGATCTCGTGGTACCCGTGCCGGAGGTAGAGCGAGCGGGCCTCGATCAGGTCGGTGCGGGTGTCGAGGACGATGCGGCGGGCGCCGAGGGCGCGGGCGGCGTCCTCGACGGCGGCGAGCAGCCGGGCGCCGCCGCCGGTGCCGCGCAGCGCGGGCCGGACGTAGACGCGGGTCAGTTCGACGGTGTCGGCGTCGAGCCGGCGCAGTCCGGCGCAGGCGTGGGCGGTGCCCTCGTGACGGCCGATCAGGAAGGCGCCGTCCGGCGCGGCGAGGTCGTCGCTGGGGGAGCCGGCGAGGCCGGAGGCCAGCTCCTCGGGGGTGCCCTCGCGGTCGAAGTGGAGGCGGTAGTAGCGGTTGGCGACGTCGTGGTAGTAGTCGCGCAGCAGGTCCAGGGCCTCGGGTGCGGACACGTCGGCCGTGGTGACGGTCCAGAGGTCGGTGGCGCGGGGCGTGGTCGTCGTCATGGGCGCATGATCGGTGGTCGCGCGCGTCCGCGGCAACGGGGTTTCGCCCGGTGCGGCCCCCTGGGGACCCGCGGTTCGGCAAAGGGCGGGCAAGGAGTGCGGCGCGTCGTTGCCCCGCACGGGTGACGGGGGGATTGGCGGGGGTGCACTGCTGGGGAGCAGTGCGTCTATGAACAGACCATCAGATCGTCACATTAATGAGGGTTTGAGGGGGAATCAGCGGGGGAGCGGCACCAGGGTCGTACGGACCGGCCTGCTGGCCACCGTCTGCCTCTCCGCCGTCGCCGCCGGCTGCGCCGGGCCCACGAGCCCCGCCCGACCGGACGCCGCGCCCGCCGGCGCCAACGGCGCGAAGGCCGCCCGCGCGGTCGCACCCGCGGTGCTGCCGGGCCTGGCCCGCGCCGAGGAGGAGGCCCACGGCGAGGCGGTGGCCCGCCAGGCGGCGGCCCAGCAGGCGGCCCTGGAGACCGCGCACCGCTGGGGCCTGGAGCGCCCGCCGCTGAAGACGCCCCCGCGCCCGGCGACCAGGGCCGTCCTCACCCCCGTGCAGGGCGTGAAGCTCAAGGACGGGCGGCCGCCGGTGGTGTACCGGGTGCCGACCGACGACAAGGTGGTCTTCCTGACCGTCGACGACGGTGCCGAGAAGGACCCGGAGTTCTCCCGGATGGCCGCGGAGCTCGGCATCCCGCTCAGCACCTACGTCTCCGACTACCTCGCGCGCGAGAACTACGGCTACTTCCGCGACCTGCACGCCCAGGGAGTGGAGATCAACAACCACACCATCAACCACCGCAACCTGAAGGTCCTCGACTACGAGACCCAGCGCGGTGAGATCTGCCGCCAGCAGGACCAGCTGGAGCAGCAGATCGGCGTCCGGCCCCGGCTGTTCCGCCCCCCGTACGGCGAGTACAACGACGACACCCTGCGCGCGGCGGCGTCCTGCGGGGTCGAGGCGGTGCCGATGTGGAACGAGGAGGCCTTCCCCGACCACATGGAATGGCGCTACTCGGACCGCAGGCTCCACCCGGGCGACATCATCCTCACGCACTTCCGGGGCCCCGACATCTGGAAGGCCTCCATGACGGACCTGCTGCGCAAGGTCGTCAACGACGTCACCGCCGAGGGCTTCTCCCTCGGCCGCCTCGACGACTACCTGTAGCGGAGGTCCGGGCCCGGTCCGGACCTAGCCGAGCGAGAGGGCGTCCAGGTACACCCAGGCGCCCTCGTGCCGGACGAACCGGCTGTGCTCGGTGAGCACGCCCTGCTCGCGCCCCTCCGTCCAGTGCGCGCGGAACGCGACGGTGCCCTCGGCGTGGAAGGCGCCGCCGTCGGTGGTGGAGACCACCTCCAGCCCGGTCCAGCGCAGCCCCGGATCGAACTCCACCTCGGCGGGGCGGGTGTCCGGGTGCCAGGTGCGCAGCAGGTACGCCTCGTCCTGGGCGACGAAGGCGCTGAACCTCGAGCGCATCAGCGCCTCGGCGGTGCCGGCCGCCGCCAGGCCGCGGTGCAGCCGGCCGCAGCAGTCGCCGTATGCGGCGGTCAGGCCGCACGGGCAGGGGGAGGAGGGCAGCAGCCGGGGCGCGGCGGAGGCGGCGCGGGGCGCGGGGCGACGTCGGGACATGCGGTCCATTCTCTCCCCTCCCGGCGGGCGTCCGGAATCGGGGCCGTCCGCGGGCCGCAACCGGTGGACCGACCAGGCCGCGGCCGGCCGCGTCGGGTGATCGACCACTTCCGCGGCGTCCGGCCCGTCCGCGAGGATTCGGCGTGCTCCCGGCCGGTCGGCGGCGCACGCCGGGCGGTCCCACCGGTGCGCCGCGGGAGCGGGGCGGCGCATGGGCACCGGCGGCACGGGCACGGACGGCAGACGGGCTTTCCTGCGGCTGGGGGCGGTCCTCGCCCTCCCGATCGCGGCGCTGGCGGGCTGTTCCCGCGACCGGCGTCCCGAGCAGGGCGCGGACCGGTCGGCCACGGCCGTGCCGACCGCCTCGACGCGGTCCGCTGCGTCCGAGGCCGATCGCGGCACCGTCCGGCTGACCAGCGTCACCACCGTGCGCGACGGCGGGCTGTACGACGTGCTGCTGCCCGAGTTCGAGGCGCAGAGCGGCCTGAAGGTCCGGCTCACCGTCACCGAGGAGGTCGGCGCCGCGGCCCGGGCCGGGCAGGCCGACGTGGTGCTCTCGCACTTCGGGCACCGCGACGTCACCGGGCTGGTCACCGACGGGCTGGTGCAGTGGCCGCGGACGGTCCTCGCCAACCTGATGTGCCTGGCCGGGCCGGCGGCGGACCCGGCCGGGGTGCGCGGGCTGGCCGACCTCGCCGAGGCGTTCCGCCGGATCGCCGCGGCCGGCCGGCCCCTGGTGGTCAACGACATCGACGGCGTGCGCTACCTGATGCGGACGGTGGCGGCCGAGGCCGGCCTGGGCGGGTCGGTCTTCAGCGACCGCGGGCTGGCGACCGGCGCGGCCGTGGACGAGGCCGCCGCCTCCGGCGGGTACACGCTCTGGGGGCTCACCCCGTTCCGGGAGTACCTGCGCGAGCACCCGGTCGACCTGGTGCCGCTGGTGCTGGACGACCCGCTGCTGCAGCGGGTGATGGTGACGGCGGTGGTGGACCCGGCGAAGGTCGCGGGGGTCAACGAGGCCGGGGCGAAGGCCTTCCAGGACTACCTGCTGCAGCCGCGGACGCAGGCCCGGATCGGCACCTTCCGGCTGCCGGGGCTGGACGGGCCGGTGTTCGTCCCGGCGGGGCGGCACAACGCCGGGGAGTTCCTGCCGCCGGACCCGGCGGCGCCGGGCGGGTCGACCCGGACGCCGGGCAGCGGCCGGGGCCGGGCGTCCGCGAGCCCGTCCGCGCGGAGCTAGCCGAGGCGCGCGTTCGGCGTCCGGGCCGCTCGGCGAACGCCGGGCTCGCCCCCGCGCAGGGTCGCGGGGGCGAGCCCGGGGAGGTCACTTCGCGCGCTGGAAAGCGTAGTTGAAGTCGCCGGTGCCGAGGATCCCGTACATCCGGATCCAGAGCGGCATCATCATCTCGGTCGCGCGGGCGCCGGTGATGTCGCCGAGGTCGATGACCCACCCGGCCGGCCAGCCGAACTCGCCCAGCAGCGCCACCGTCTCGGCCTTGGCGTCGGCGTCGTCGCCGGCGACGAAGACGTTGTGCTCGCCGGCGAGGCGCCCCGGGTCGACCATCACGGCGCAGTTCACGGTGTTGAGCGTCTTGACCACCCGGGCCTCGGGGAACTCGCGCTGGATCCGCTCGCCGACGCTGTCGGTGTTGACCGGGTCGAGGGTCAACCCGCCGTCGGGGCCGAAGACCAGCGGGTTGGAGACGTCGACCAGCAGCTTCCCGGCCAGGTGTTCGGCCCCGGCGGCGCGCAGCGCCTCGACCGCGACCGTCCCGCCGGTGGCGTTCAGGACGACCTCGCCGAAGGCCGCCGCCTCGGCGAAGGTGCCGGCGTGGCCGTCGGCGCCCGCCTGCTCGGCCCAGGCCACCGCGTTCTCGTTGTCCTTGCTCCGCGAGCCCAGCGTCACCTGGTGGCCGAGCGAGACCAGCTTGCTCCCCAGCGTCCGGCCGACCACACCCGTGCCGATGATTCCGATGCGCACTTGCTTCTCCACCCGTCTCGTGCGACCTCAGCGGCCGCCCCACGGCGGGGCGGCCCGGCGACGACCCTAGTTGACCCGGCCTCAGTCGGCGATCACCGTGCGGTCCGTGGACCACGCCGCGGTCGTCGGGCGCCCGCCGGGGGTGGTGCGCCCCGGACCCGGACCCGGACCCGGACCCGGACCCGGTGCGGGGCGGTGCGGGGCCGGCGCCGTGGCCGCCGTGGGTCGGCCGGAGGTTCGGCGAGTCGCCCCGCACCCCCGTTTCGTCACTGGTAGTAGTGGCCTGGTCGCGGAGCGATCTCCGCGTGACGATCCGGCCGACGGCCGGCCGGGGTGCGCTGTGGCGGCCCGGCCGGCCGTACGCACCGGACGGCCCGACAGGACATGAGGAGCGGTCATGGGTGGCAGACGGCGTCCGCCGGGAGCGCGGACCCCTCGGCGGAGCGGGGCCCCGGGCGGCGGCCGGGTGAACGCCCGGGTGGAGATCGCCCGGCTGGAGGGCTACCTGGCCTGGGAGGCGGAGGTGGCGGCGGCCGAACGGGACGCCCGGGCCTTCGCCGGACAGTTCCCGTGGCTGCCCGCCGCGGAGCGCGAGGGACTGGAGCAGGCCTACACCGCCGACCGGCTGCGCTACGCGGAGGAGGTCGTCGACCGCGCGGTGGACCGCTGCCGCCGGCTGGCCGCCCGCTACCGCGCCGAGTGCCGCCGGATCTGCACCCGCTGGGCCGCGCTCTGCCTATCCGTCACCATGGCGGCGGCGCTGTTCGCGGTCGTCCCCGCGGCGTTGCGGGGCTGAGCCCGGCCCGTGGAACGACGGGGGCCCGCCGCGCCGGTGACGGCGCAGCGGGCCCCCGTGGTGTCCGCGGTGCTCAGTGGTGGCCGTGGCCGCTGGTGATCTCCTCGTGCTCCTCGGCCGTGGGCTTGGCGATCTGGCTGCCCTCGCCGAAGAAGCCGCGGGACAGCTTCACCCGGGCGCGGGTGAACAGCCCGGCCTTGCGGGCCACACCGTTCTCGTCCACCGCGGGCGGCAGGGTCGAGGGCTGCGGCTGGTCGTGCGAGGTGAGGGTGTACAGCCGGCCCTGCGGGAGCGGGGCGTGCACCTCGACGAACTCGCCGTGCTGGAGCCGGTTGATGACGCCGGTCTCGCGGCCGTGCAGCACCTTCTCCTTGTCGCGCCGCTGCAGGCCCAGGCACCAGCGCTTGGTGATCACGAAGACGACGATCGGGAGGGCGAAGAAGCAGACCCGCACCGCGTAGGTGATCGCGTTGATCGACAGGTGGAAGTGGGTGGCGAGCAGGTCGTTGCCGCCGCCGGCGAGCAGGACCAGGTACAGGCTGATCCAGGCCGCGCCGTAGGCGGTGCGCACCGGTGCGTTGCGCGGCCGGTCGGCCATGTGGTGCTCGCCGCGGTCCCCGGTGACCCAGGCCTCGATGAACGGGTAGCCCCAGACGGCCACCAGCACCAGCGGGAAGACGATCAGCGGGACGAACACCCCGAGGTTCAGCGTGTGACCGCCCCAGACGCTGATCTCCCAGCCTGGCATCACCCGGATCAGGCCCTCGGAGAAGCCCATGTACCAGTCCGGCTGGGCGTCGGTGGAGACCTGGTCGGGCCGGTACGGCCCGTACGCCCAGATCGGGTTGACCGTCGCGATCGCCGCCATCACCGAGACGACGCCGAAGACCAGGAAGAAGAACCCGCCGGCCTTCGCCATGTAGACCGGCATCAGGGGCATGCCGACGACGTTGTCGTTGGTCCGTCCCGGGCCCGCGAACTGGGTGTGCTTGTGGTAGAAGACCAGGATCAGGTGGGCCACCAGGAGGCCCAGCATGATGCCGGGGATCAGCAGGATGTGCACGGTGAACAGCCGGGGCACGATCAGGATGCCCGGGAACTGCCCGGCGAAGACGAAGAACTGGATGTACGTGCCGATGATGGGGACCGCGAGGATCGCGCCCTCCATGAACCGGATGCCCGTCCCGGACAGCAGGTCGTCCGGCAGGGAGTAGCCCATGAAGCCGTCGAACATGCCGAGGAACAGCAGGACGGCGCCGAAGATCCAGTTGAGCTCGCGCGGCTTGCGGAACGCGCCGGTGAAGAAGACGCGCATCATGTGCGTGAGCATGGCGGCCACGAACACGATGGCCGACCAGTGGTGGATCTGGCGGATCAGCAGGCCGCCGCGCAGGTCGAAGCTGATGTCGAGGGTCGAGGCGTAGGCCTCCGACATCTCGATGCCCCTGAGCGGGACGTACGAGCCCTCGTAGATCACCTCGGCCATGCTCGGCTTGAAGAACAGCGTCAGCCAGACGCCGGTCAGGATGATGATGACGAAGGTGTACAGGCAGATCTCGCCCAGCATGAAGGACCAGTGGTCCGGGAAGATCTTGCGGAGGTTGGCCTTGGCCAGGGAGTAGACGCCGAGTCGGCCGTCAGCCCAGTCGGCGAGCGCCTCGGCCTTGTTCGCCGGCTTGGCGCGTGTGCTGGTCACCGGTCCCGGCTGCGACTGCTGGTCGGTTCTCACGACGGGCTCCCCGGCGTCCTCGGCGTACCGTGCTGGAGGCCCGCCGGCGGGAACGCCGGCCGGCGAAGTGTTGTGATCATGGGACCTCTCGATACGGGCCCGCCGGTCGGACCGGCGCGCGAAGCGGGTCGACCCGCTGGGCCCGTTGCTCAGGGTGATGAAGCGCTTACTCTGTCATGCTGTCGGCAGGGGGCCGACTGTGCACGTCCATCGGCCCGTCCGGCGGCTCGTGTCGGGCCGGACGGGGGGTTCTGACGTCCGATCGGCCGCTCGGACGGGGGCGATGCTGCGGTCGGGTGCCGCTGAACCGTTTCGGCGCGCGCCGCGTCCGGGCCTCCTGCGGGGGCGGGCCTACGCTGCGCCAATGGTGGATCACCGTGAACTCTTCGAGGACGTCGCCGCGGCCCTCGCCCGCGCCGGGTTCGACACCGCGTCAGGCCCGTCCGGGCTGCGGATCGGCCACTGCCCCCAGGGCGTGGTGGTCGGCTGGTCACCGGGGGAGGGGGCGGACGGGCCGCCCTCCCGGGAGGCGCGCGAGGCGGTCGGCGGCGCGGCCGCGGTCGTGCTGCGCGAGTGCGGCTACCTGGTGGCCGAGACCGGCGACGGCGAGCTGCTGGTCACCCCGGCCGCCGTGCCGGTGACGGTGCCGGCGGAGGCGGAGGGGGTTCCCGAGCAGTGGTGGGGGTGAACGCGGACGGGCGGGGCGGCGTTGGGCCGTTCGGCCCCCTCATACCGAACCCTTACCCGATCGGGAGGCGCGGTTGACCGTGGCGGATCTAAGGTTTGCCTAAGCTAAGCGGAAACGCCCTGGGCCCCGTGTCCGGGGCGTTCGGCTGTGCCGCGCCGCCGCCACCCGCGGCGGGCCGCTCAGGACAGCTACCACCCGGGCCGCCCGGGGGAGGAGCCCGCCGCATGTGGGACGAGGCGTTTCCCAGCTTCCTGATCGGACTGCGCGAAGGCCTCGAGGCCGGGCTGATCGTGTCGATCCTGGTCGCCACGCTCGTCCGCTTCGACCAGAAGTCCCGGCTGCCGCAGGTGTGGACGGGCGTCGCGGCGGCCGTCGCGCTCAGCCTCAGCTTCGGCGCAGTGCTCACCTTCACCGCCGCCAACCTCTCCGGCCACGCCCAGGAGGCGTTCGGCGGGGTGCTGAGCCTGATCGCCGTCGCGTTCGTCACCGCCATGGTGTTCTGGATGCGCCGCTCGGCCCGCACCCTCTCCGCGGAGCTGAAGGAGAAGGTCCAGGCCTCGCTGGCGCTGGGCGCCGGGGCGCTGGTGCTCACCAGCTTCCTCGCCGTCGCCCGGGAGGGCCTGGAGACCTCGCTCTTCCTGTGGACCAACGTGCGCACCGCCGGGGAGTCCACCGGCCCGCTGATCGGCGCGGCCGTCGGCCTGCTGCTCTCCACCGCCCTCTGCTGGGGGCTGTACCGGCGGGCCCTGAGGATGAACCTCACCCGGTTCTTCACGATCACCGGCGCCGGTCTGATCGTCGTCGCGGCCGGTGTGCTCGGCTACGGACTGCGCGACCTGCAGGAGTCCGGACTGCTCGGCGGCGGCGCCACCTACGCCTTCGACCTGAGCGCCCACCTGGACGCCTCCTCCTGGTACGCCACGCTGGTCCAGGGCACCCTGAACCTGACCGTCACCATGACGGTCCTGCAGGTCGTCGGGTACGTCGCCTACCTGTGCATCGTCATGACGCTGTTCGTCGAGGGCGTCCGGGGCGGCGCGGCGGCCCACGCCGGCACAACGGCCCCGGCAGGCGCGGCAGGCGCGGCGCCGGGGAAGGGCCCGGGCGGGGGCGGGACGGCGGGCGCGCAGCAGCCGGCCGCGGCCGCCTCCCCGGCGCGGTCCGGCCGGCCGCGGTGGGTGCTGCCCGCCGCGCTGGTCGCGGTGCCCGTCGTGGCCGCCGGCACCGTCATCGCGGTCAGCGACGGCAAGCAGGGCGGCTCCGCCACCGTCGCCGTGTCCGAGCGGGACTGCGGCCGCGGCTTCGGCACCCCGTTGCCCGGCCAGCAGGTGTTCCAGATGCACAACACCGGTGACAAGGTCGCCGAGGTCTACCTGGTCGATCCGGCCAGCGGCGCCGTCTACGGCGAGATCGAGGGCCTGGCCCCGGGCACCACCCGCGCGCTGACCGCCACCATCGGCTCCGGCGACTACGCCTGGCGCTGCGTCCCCACCGGCGGCCGGGCCGTCACCTCCGGCGCCGTCCACGTGACCGGCGGCACCGAGGTCAGGGCCGTCAAGCCGGTCGGCGAGGACGACCTCAAGGGCCCGCTCGACGCCTACAGGCAGTACGTGACCGCGGGCCTCGCCGCCCTGCAGACCGAGACCGGGCAGCTCCAGGCCGACGTGCACGGCGGCGACCTCGCCGCGGCCAGGGCCGACTGGCTGACCGCCCACCTCCGGTACGCCTCGCTGGGTGCCGCCTACGGGACCTTCGCCGAGCTCGACGGCAAGATCGACGGACGCCCCGACGGCCTCCCCGACAAGGCCGGGGACAAGGACTTCACCGGCTTCCTTCGCCTGGAGCACGGCCTCTGGCACGGCGAGTCCGCCGCCGACCTGACGCCCGTCGCCGACCAGCTGGCCGCCGACGTCGCCAAGCTCGGGCAGGACTTCCCCGGCCAGGACTTCGACCCGGCCGACCTCCCGCTGCGCGCCCACGAGATCCTGGAGAACACCCTCCAGTTCGAGCTCACCGGCGACACCGACCAGGGCAGCGGCACCAACCTCGCCACCGCCCAGGCCAACCTGACCGGCACCCAGGAACTCCTGACCGTCCTGCAGCCGCTGCTCGACGAGCGCGACCCGCAGCTGCTCACCCGCGTCGGCGCCGGGATGAAGCGGGTCGGCGACCTCCTCGCCGCCGCCCACCGGCCCGAGGGCTGGACCCCGCTCGACCGGCTCCCCGCCGACACCCGCCGACAGCTCGACGGCGCCACCGGCCAGCTGCTCGAGGACCTCGCCCCCGTCCCCGCCCTGCTCGAGATCCGGAAGGCCGCCTGATGACCGACCGCCCCGCCGCCGGAGGCACCTGCCCGTTCCCGACCGCCGCCCAGGCCCCCGCCGCGACGCCCGCCGTGACCCCCGCCCGGCCGGCCGTCGGGCCACTGGCCGCGGCCGAGCCCGGCGGCTGCCCGGCCGGCCCGGCCCGGCGCAGCTTCGTGCGGGCCGCCCTCGGCGCCGGGGCCGGCGCCGCGGTGCTCGCCGGCGGCGCCCTCACCCAGGCCCGCGGGCAGGCCGCCGCCGGGGACACCCACCGGGCCGGGGCCGGCGCCGTCCCCTTCCACGGCGACCACCAGGCCGGCGTCACCACCCCGGCCCCCGGCTACGCGGCCTTCCTGTCGTGCCAGGTGATCGCCCAGGACCGCAAGGCACTGGAGGACCTCCTCAGGACGCTGACCGCGCGGATCCGCTTCCTCACCACCGGCGGCACCCCGCCCGACCTCGGCGTCGGCGCGCCGCCCTCCGACAGCGGCATCCTCGGCCCCACCGTGCCCGCCGACGACCTGACCGTCACGGTCGGCGTCGGCGCCTCCCTCTTCGACGACCGGTACGGCCTGGCCAAGGCCAAACCGGCCCGGCTCGCCCCGATGAAGACCTTCCCCAACGACAACCTGCAGGCCGCCGAACTCCACGGCGACCTCTCCCTGCAGATCTGCGCCGACCGCCAGGACACCGTGCTGCACGCGCTGCGCGACATCACCCGGCACACCCGCGGCGCCCTGCAGATCCTCTGGCGGATCGACGGCTTCCAGAACCAGTCCCGCCCGGACGGCGCGCAGCGCAACCTGCTGGGCTTCAAGGACGGCATCGTCAACCCGGACACCCGCTCCGCCCGGGAGATGGACCGGCTGGTCTGGGTCACCGACGGGGCGGGCGAGCCCGCGTGGGCGACCGGCGGCAGCTACCAGGTGATCCGGATCATCCGGATGCTGATCGAGTTCTGGGACCGCGTCACGCTCGCCGAGCAGGAGAAGATGTTCGGCCGCCGCCGCGACACCGGCGCCCCGCTGGACGGCCACCAGGAGACCGACGCACCGGACTACGGCAAGGACCCGGAGGGCAAGGCGATCCCGCTCACCGCGCACATCCGGCTCGCCAACCCGCGCACCGCCGACACCGACGCCACCCGCATCCTGCGCCGCGGCTACAACTACGACCGGGGCGTCGACAAGGCCGGCAACCTGGACATGGGCCTGGTGTTCTGCTGCTACCAGCAGGACGTGGTGCGGCAGTTCGAGGCCACCCAGACCCGGCTCGTCGACGAGCCGCTGGTGGACTACATCTCGCCGACCGGCGGCGGCTACTTCTTCGTCCTGCCGGGCGTGCGGGACGAGGCCGACTGGCTCGGGCGCGGGCTGCTCGCCGCGGGGTGACGCCGGGCGGCCGGTCCGTCAGGAACCGAGGGTGAAGCCGATCGCCGCGCCGCCGCCGTCCCGGTTGGCGGCGAAGGCGGTGCCGCCGTGCGAGAGGGCCACCTCGTGCACGATGGCCAGGCCCAGCCCCGACCCGGGCAGGCTGCGGGTGGCGGTGGCGCGGTAGAAGCGGTCGAAGACCCGGCCGAGGTCGGCCTCGGCGATGCCCGGCCCGCGGTCCAGCACCTCGACCCGGGGACCGCGCACCACCACCTCGATCGGGGCGGTGCCGCCCGGGTCGAACTTGGCGGCGTTGTCCAGCAGGTTCCCCACCGCGCGGGCCAGCGCGTCGGCCCGGGCGGTCACCGAGGTGTCGTCGGCGTCCACGGTGATCAGCCGTCCGCTGCGCCGCCGGGCCTGCGCGACGGCCTCGCGGACGACCTCGGCCAGCACCAGGACGGTCGGCTGCTCGTCCGCCTTCTGCTCCGCGGCGAGCGCCACCAGCTCCTCCACCAGCAGCGTCAACTCCCTGGCCTCCTCGGCCAGGTCGTTCATCAGCGCGGACCGCTCGGCGGCCGGCAGGCGGTCCAGGCTGGGCAGCACCGCGAGGTTGGTGCGCAGGCTGGTCAGCGGCGTGCGCAGCTCGTGCCCGGCGTCCTGGACGAGCCGGCGCTGGTTCTCCCGGGCCGCGGCCAGCCGGTCCAGCATCCGGTCGAAGGCCCGGCCGAGGCGGCCGATCTCGTCCGTCCCGGCGGCCGGCACCGGGACGTCCAACCGGCCGCTGGCGGCGACCAGTTCGGCCACCTCGGTGAGCCGGACCAGCCGGCGGGTCACCCGCCGGGCCAGCAGCCCTCCGGCCGCTCCGGCGAGCACCGCGACCACTGCCACCGACAGCACCGTGCGGGCCCGCAGGACCCCCAACAGATGCTCGGTCGGGCCGAGTTGCTGGGCGATCTGGACCGCACCGCGGCCGCCGCCGAGGGAGACGACGGCCACCCGGTAGGTGTCGCCGTCCGCACGCCGCAGTCCCGTGGCGGTCCGGCCGGGGTCGTCGGCGCGGGCGAGCTCGCGGTCGTCCGGGACGGGCGGGAGGTCGATCCGGGCGGTGCCGGGCAGCACTCCGCCGTCGGGGCCGAGCGCCTGCGGGGTCACCCGGATCGGGCGCAGGAGATCCGGGCTGAGCCCGTCCGAGCCGTTGAAGTCGCCGGGGAACAGCTTCTGCCGGCCGACCTGCTGGTGCACCGCCTGCAGCGCCGCGGTGAAGTCCGCCCCCTCGTCGTTCCGGATCAGCCGCGCGGCGGCGTGGTAGCCGAGCATGCCGATCAGCACCGCGACCAGCGCGGCCATCGCGGCGAACGCCAGCGAGATGGTGGTGCGCAGCCCCGGGCCGGGCCACCGCAGCCCCGGGCCCGGCCACCGCAGCCGCGGCCGGAACCGGCCGGTCACGAGGCGCGCAGCGTGTAGCCGACGCCGCGGACGGTGTGGATCAGCGGTGCCAGCCCGGGCCGGTCGAGCTTGCGGCGTAGGTAGCCGATGAACACCGCGAGGTTCTTCGAGCCGGGGCCGAAGTCGTAGCCCCAGATCTGCTCGTACACCGTGGCCTGGTCGAGCACCGCGCCGGCGTGCCGGACCAGCAGTTCCAGCAGGTCGAACTCGGTGCGGGAGAGCTCCAGCTCGTGGCCGTCCCGCCAGGCGCGCCGGGCGTGCGGCTCGACCCGCAGGTCGGCCACGGCGAGGACGTCCTCCTCCGGCCCCGGCGGGTTGCGGCGCAGCAGGGCGCGCAGTCGGGCGAACAGCTCGCCCACGTCGAAGGGCTTGACCAGGTAGTCGTCGGCCCCGGCGTCGAGGCCGGCGATCCGGTGCGGGACGTCCACCCGGGCGGTGAGCATCAGCACCGGGGTGCGGTCGCCGTCCGCGCGCAGTCGTCGGCAGACCTCCAGGCCGTCCGGTCCGGGCATCATCACGTCCAGCACCAGCACGTCCGGGCGCTGTGCGGCGAGTGCGGCGAGGGTCTGCGCGCCGTCCGCGGCGGTGCTCACCCGGTAGCCCTCGAGTTGGAGGGCGCGGGTGAGGGAGTCGCGGATGGCCCGATCGTCCTCGGCGATCAGCACGGTGTGGGTCATGGGGCCGATTCTCCCTGGCGTGCTCACGACGGTTTCGGGCGGGTCGGGCCCGCGGGGCCGGCCGCCCCGGGGTGCCGCGGGCGCCCGGACGGGCCCGGCACGGGCGGGCGGTCGGCGGGGCCGGGGGCACGGGTGGGCGTGGCCGCGGGCACGGCGGACGGCGGCGGCCGGGCGGTCGTCCGGCCGCCGGCCGGGGCGCGCAGCAGACGGCCGGACCTCACCGACGCACGATGCCAGCGGCGCCGGTGCGGCGTCCAGACCGCGGAGCGCGGGCCGGCCGCCGTCGGGAGCTTCCGCGCGCTCGTTCGGGGGCGTACGGTGGCCACACGGTGGCGCGTCCGTCGGACGCGGCCGCGGTGCGCGTCCCGGCGTCCGGCCGGTGCCCTCCGCGACCGCCCGGGCCGCCCGTGCCGCCGGGTTCGAGTCGGCACGCACCGCCGGAGGCCGTGATGGCGGACCGGATGGCCTTCCTGACCACCCCGCGCGCGGAGCGGGAGCGGCGGGACGCGCGGGAGCGGCTGGGGGACCGCCGGGAGGTCTACCGGCCCGGGGCGCTGCTGCCGGTGGTGGGCGGGCAGGCGGCCCGGTGCATGGACTGCGGGCTGCCGTTCTGCCACAGCGCCTGCCCGCTCGGCAACCTCGTCCCGGAGTGGAACCGGCTGGTGGCGGAGGCGGACTGGCGGGCCGCCGCGGCCCGGCTGCTGGCCACCAACAACTTCCCCGAGTTCACCGGCCGGCTCTGCCCGGCGCCCTGCGAGAGCGCCTGCGTGCTGGCGATCGACGCCGCCGCGGTGACGATCAAGAACATCGAGCTGGCGATCGCCGACCGGGCCTGGGAGGAGGGCTGGGACTGCCCGCAGCCGGCCGAGCGCGCTAGCGGCCACCGGGTCGCGGTGGTCGGCTCGGGCCCCGCCGGGCTGGCCGCCGCCCAGCAGCTCACCCGGGCCGGCCACGCCACCACGGTGTACGAGCGGGCCGACCGCCCGGGCGGGCTGCTGCGCTACGGCATCCCGCCGTTCCGGCTGGAGAAGCACCGGCTGGACCGCCGCCTGGAACAGATGCGGGCCGAGGGCACCGTCTTCCGCACCGGGGTGCTGGTCGGCCGGGACGTCCCGGCGGACCGGCTGCGGGCCGACTGCGACGCGCTGGTGGTCGCGGTCGGCGCGACGGCCTGCCGCGAGCTGCCCGCCCCCGGCCGCGCGCTGCCCGGGGTGCACCAGGCCATCGACTACCTGACCTGGGCGAACCGGGTGGACGAGGGGGACCTCCCGGCCCCGCCGCTCTCCGCCGAGGGCCGGCAGGTGGTGATCGTCGGGGGCGGCGACACCGCCGCGGACTGCCTGGGCACGGCCCTGCGCCAGGGCGCGGCCTCCGTCACCCAACTCGACATCAACGTTCGCCCGCCCGTGCACCGCGCCCCCGGCCAGCCCTGGCCGACCCACCCCAAGCTGTACCGGGAGACCACCTCGCACGAGGAGTCCGGCACGGCGGAGGAGGGCGGCCGGATCTTCGCGACGACCACGCTCGGCTTCCGGCCCGGTCCCGACGGCCGGCTGGCGGCCGTCCACGTCGCCGAGGCCGAGCCGCCCGACCGAACGCCCCGGGCCGGCACCGGGCGGACCCTTCCGGCCCAACTGGTCCTCCTCGCCCTCGGCTTCACCGGACCGGACCCGGACCAGCCGCTCGCCGCCCAACTCGGCCTGACCACCGCCCCGGACGGCACCCTGGCCCGGGACGACGACTTCGCGGCGCCCGCCCCGGGCGTCTTCGTCGCCGGCGACGCCGGCCGCGGCCAGTCCCTGCTGGTCTGGGCGATCGCCGAGGGGCGGTCCACCGCCGCCGCCGTCGACCGCTACCTGCGCGGTGCCACCGAACTGCCCGCCCCGATCCGAGCCTCGGCCCGCTCCCTCGTCCTGTGACCGACGGTCCGTCAGGGTGCGCGGGAGGTCGGTGGCGCGGGCGGGACCGGCGCAGCACCGCTTCTGCCGCGGCGACCAGCGGCGCTGTCCGGCCCTACTCGGTCCTACTCGGCCCTGTTCGGCCCTGTTCGGCCCTACTCGGTCCGCAGCGCGGTGGCGGTCCGCGACCGGGCCGCCCGGCCGGCCGGCAGCAGTGCCCCGAGCAGGGCGATCACGATCCCGCCGGCCAGCAGGGGGACGAGCAGCCCGGCGGTGTAGACGTGGGACACGCTCGGCGGCAGGTGCCGGCCGATCGCGCTCCCCATCGGGGTCAGCGTCGCCCTCTCCACCGCGACCCCGAGCGGGACCCCGATCAGCCCGGCGACCAGGCCGGTGAGCGTCACCGAGGTCAGGACCATCGCGACGGTCTGCCCGGGCGTCATCCCGAGGGCCTTGAGGATCCCCAGGTCATGGCTCCGCTCCCGGGTGTCCTGCACCACCACGCTCAGCACCCCGAGCGCGGCGACCGCGATCATCATCAGCGTGAGCGCGACCACCAGGGCGCCCATGGTGATCACCACGATGTTCTTGCCCCCGTCCGAGTTCGGCTGGACCGAGGCGTTCAGCGGGGTCAGCGCGGCGGCGGCCGAGGCGGACCAGTCCGGTCCGTCGACGTCGTCGGCCAGCTCGACGTTGAACTGGTCGATGCGCGGGGTCAGACCGGCGGCGGTGAAGGTGGCCGCATCCGTCATGACCGTGTAGTCGCCCTGGTTGGTGTCGAAGTTGATGCCGACGACCTTCAGCGACAGGTGCTCGTTGTGCTGCACCACGGCGACGTCGTCACCGACGTGGATCCCCGCCGCCGAGGCCAGCTTGTCGCCGACCACGGCCTCGCCGGGCGCCGTGTACCAGCGGCCGGACAGCAGCTCCATGTGCGTCCAGGAGAAGTCGCCGGTGACCGTGAACACCCTCGGCGGTTCGCCGCCGGGCGGGGCGCCGACCATGGTCGCGCCGCTTTCGCCCCAGCCGAACGCGGCCTTCGTGCCCGGGGTCCCGGCGAGCGCGGCGGCCACCTCGTCGGCATCCAGGTACGGGTGGCGCGGGTCGTCGGGGCCGTAGAGGCCCCACGGCATGCCCACGGCGGCCGTGGGGATCACGAACTCCGACCCGACGTTGAAGCCTGCGGTGCTGGCGTCCAGGTACTTGTTGAACCCGGTCTCCAGACCCGCCGCGAACGTGGCACTCACCACGCCGAACAGCACCGCCGCACCGACCAGTACGGCCCGGACCGGCTTGGCGAACGGCTGGGCCAGCCCCAACGACACGGCCCGGGGCAGCGGCAGCCGCGAGGCCAGACGCTGCGCCGCCCGACCGCCGCCGGTCTCGGGGGCACGGCCGACCACCAGGGCCCGTACCGTCGGCATCCGGCCGGCCCGCAGTGCCGGGATCGAGGCCGTGACGCCGACGATCAGCAGGGTGCCCAGCGGCACCACGGCACTGACCCACCACGGGATCGTGGCACTGGCCGCGCCGAGCTGCTTCGTGGCGCCGTCCAGGATCGGTACGGCCAGGAGGTTGCCGGAGACCGTGCCGAGCACCAGGCCGAGTGTCGCCGGGATCACGGCCTGCGCGGTGTAGGCGCGGGCCACCTGCGACGGGGTGAAGCCCAAGGACTTCAGGATCCCGATGCGCCGGGTTCCCGAGGCCGCGGCCCCGCCGACCACGATCGAGATGATCAGCACCGACATGAGCAGGCCGAGGATCCCGAAGGCGACCAGGAACGGCACGTACGCCTTGGCGTTGCCGGTCGCCTGCTGCTCCGCGGTCAGGTACGACTGTCCGGCCTCGACCGCGCCGGTCGGCGCGGCGGCGGCCACCGCCTGCTTGTCGACGGCGATGTCGGCGGCGGTCCCGGCCTCGGCGAACCGGTAGAGCATCTGCTCGTCGGACCTGGCACCGGCGGCGGTGAGCCGCGCGAAACCGTCGGCGGTGGCGAAGGCGGTCGCGCTGTCGGTCACCGAGCCGCCGAAGCCGACGACCTTGAACGACGGCTTGCCCGGCAGGGAGGAGAACACCACCGAACTGCCTAAGCAGGCGACGGCGTAGTGCTGCCACGGCAGGGCGATCTCGCCCGGGCCGGTCGGCCAGCGCCCCCGGGTCAGCGCCAGCTGGTCCATCCCGGAGGTGCTGCCCAGGTCGGGCCGGGTGGTGACGGTGATCGGATGGTTCTCCGTACCGGCGAGGTCGTTCTCGGGGCAGTCCGTGCCGACGGTCGTGTCCAGGGCGGCGGCGACCGGGTACGGCCCGGCCGCCTCGGTGACGCCGGCGGCGTGAGCCGTGGCGGCGGCCTGTGCGGCCGTGACCTTCGAAGCGTCGAACTGGACCGCCAGGTGCGCCCCGTTCCGAGCGCTGAAGGCGTGCTGGAACGGGGCCTGCACGACAGCCAGCAGACCGAGGGAGAGCACGGAGGACGTCACCGCGGCGAACGTCGTCAGAGCGATGACGAGGGACTGGACCCGACGGCGGCCCACGCCGGAACGTACGACCTTGCCCAGAGCGCTCACCGGCTCACCGCCGGCAGCGGGCGGGCCACGGCCCGGAAACCGACCCCGGAGACGCGCCGAGGCATCGGCGGCTTGCGCAGCGTCATCCGACCGCTCCCGCCGGACGGGTCAGCGGCGTGCGGGCGGCCTGGCCGGTACCGCTGCCGTCGTCGACGACGTCCCGCTCGACCGCGCCGTCCACCAACTCGATCGTGCGGCGCGCGGTGCTCGCGGCCAGCTGCACGTCGTGGGTGACCAGCAGGATGGTCTGGCCGTCGGCGTTCAGCTCCAGCAGCAGCCGGCGCACGTCCTCGGCCGAGCTCGAGTCCAGAGCGCCGGTCGGCTCGTCGGCCAGCAGCAGCGCCGGCTCGTTCATCAGGGCCCTGGCCACCGCCACCCGCTGCCGTTGCCCGCCGGACAGCCGCTGCGGATAGGCCTGGGCGTGCCGGTCGATGTCCAGCGAGCCGAGCAGCTCGACGGCCCGCCGCCGCGCCTCGCGCCTGCCCATCCCGGCCAGCTGCGCCGGAACCATGACGTTGTCCAGCACGGTCAGGTCGTCCAGCAGGTTGAAGAACTGGAAGACCATGCCGACGGAGGCCCGGCGGTACCTCGCCGAATCGGCCTCGCCGAGCTGGTCGACGCGGGTGCCGTCGACGGTCACGGTGCCACTGGAAGGCTTGTCCAGACCCGCGATCAGGTTCAGCAGCGTGGACTTGCCGCTGCCGGAATGGCCGAGGACCGCCACGCACTCACCGGCCGCCACGGACAGGGTGACGCCGGCCAGTGCGGGCGGGCCGTCGTCGTACGTCTTCGTCGTGTCGCGAAGATCGATCATCGGTGCGTTCGTCATGGCCCCGAACCTAGGAACGGACCGCGATCCACCGCGTCGGCCGGCGGATGTCACCTCTTCCGGGCCGTCGGCCCGGGGGCGTACCCGGCGTACATCCCCGGGGCGACGCGAGGAGCCGGGGCCACTGAATACGATCTCCGCATGGAACAGCTTCTCCAGCGTCTGTCGACATCGAAGCGCGTGACCTGGCTGATGTCGCAGGCCGCGGTGCTGGCCACCGCATGCCTGTACGCGCTGATCCTCGCCCTGACGATGCTGCCCACCGACTGGGCGCACTACGACGGCCTGTTCCGGTTCCCCGACATCGAGCCCTTCCAGATGCTCGGTCTCTGCGTCGTGCTCGCCCTGCCGGTGCTTCTGGTGCGCCGTCTGCCGGCGGCGGTCTTCGCCGCGGTCCTGGGCGAAGCGGTCCTCGGCGATCTCTTCGGCGCGCGGCCCCTGATCGTGTTCGTCCTGCTCGTCGGCCTGGGCTGGTACCTCGCCGTCCGGCGGCCGAAGGCTGCCGCCGTCGGCTCCGTCGCGGCCGTCGCGGCCGCGTTCCTCAACTGTCTCCACGGCCGCGAGCAGACCGTCGGCGACGCGTCCCAGTGGGCCGGGCAGTTCGCGTTGTGGTTCGCCGTCGCGTGGGTCTTCGGCGGGGTCTACCGCAAACGCGGTGAATACCTCGAAGCCCTGCAGGAGCAGACCGCGGCCCGCGTCGTCATGGCCGAGCGGCTGCGGATCGCCCGCGAGCTGCACGACAGCGTCGCGCACAGCATCGGGATCATCACGGTGCTGTCGGGAGCGGCGGCACGGGTCGTGGAGACCAAGCCCGAGCAGACGCGGCAGGCGCTGACCGGCATCGAGACCACCAGCCGGGAGACGCTGCTGGAGCTGCAGCGCATGCTCGGGGCGCTCCGCCGCGCCGAGCCGGACGACGCCACGCCGCAGGCCGCTCCGCTGACGCCGGCCGGCAGCCTGGCCGACGTCCCGCAGCTCGCCGAACGCACGGCCGGCGCCGGGGTGCGGGTTCAGGTGACCTGGCGGGGTGAGCGGCGTCAACTGCCGCCGGAGATCGAACTGTCGGCGTTCCGGATCATCCAGGAGTCGGTGACGAACGTGGTGCGGCATTCCAGGGCGCGGATGTGCCGGGTCGCGGTCGGCTACGAGCCGGAAGGGGTGACGATCGAGGTGGTGGACGACGGGGACGACGGTCTCGGGGGGCCGGGCCGTCCGAGGCCCTCCGCGGCCGGCGGGAGCGGCTTCGGCCTGCTCGGCATGCGCGAACGGGTGACGCTGCTGTCCGGCCAGTTCAGCGCCGGCCAGCGCCCGGAGGGCGGGTTCCGGGTGACGGCGAGGCTCCCGGCATGAGCGTGCGGGTACTGCTGGTCGACGACCAGCCGCTGATGCTGGTCGGGCTCGGGATCCTGATCGGCGACACCGACGACCTGGAGGTGGTCGGCCAGGCCGGCGACGGCCGCGAGGCGGTGCGCCTGGTGCGCGAACTGCGGCCGGACGTCGTGGTGATGGACATCCGGATGCCGGGCGTGGACGGGATCGAGGCGACCCGGCAGGCGACCGCCGAGCCGGACCCGCCCAAGGTCCTGGTGCTGACGACCTTCGACCACGACGAGTACGTCTACGGCGCACTGCGCGCCGGGGCCAGCGGATTCCTGCTCAAGAGCATGGCCCTGGACGCGATCCTGGAAGCGATCCGCGTGGTGGCCGCGGGCGACGCGCTGATCGCGCCGAGCGTGACCAGACGGCTGATCGCGGACTTCGCCGGAACGTCCGGCCCCGCGGCCCCCGGACCGGACGCCGGGCCCGCCGTGGACCCGAGTCCCCTCGCGGGGATCACCGACCGGGAGCGCGAGGTGCTGGCACTGGTCGGACAGGGACTGTCGAACACCGAGATAGCCGAGCGGCTGGTGATCAGCGCGGCGACCGCGAAGACCCATGTCGCGCGGCTGTTCGCCAAGCTCGAAGCCCGGGACCGCGTCCACCTGGCGATCATCGCCTTCGACACCGGACTCGTGCCGCGCCGACGGTAGGGGCGGACGGCAGGGGCGGACGACAGGGGCCGGACCGGAAGAACGACCGCGACCACGGGTCCGCTCACGCCACCGTCCCACCAGCACGCTGACCAGCCCGTTCAGGACGGCGCGAGCGCATTGTTCCGGGTGCGTTCACCGAATGCTCGCCCGACGTCTTGTGCGGTGTGCGGGCGGCGACGTTGGATGGACGACATTCCGCCGTCCGTCGCGTTCACGTCACCTGTCACGGAGCCCCGATGCCCCTGTCGTCCGTCCGCCACGCCACCCGCAAGGCCGCCGCGGTCTGCGCGGCCGCCGCCGTGCTCGGCACCGTCGCCGCCGCCCCCGCCACGGCCGCCACCGGCGTGGCGGCCGAGAGCGCCCCGGTCACCGCGCCCGCCCTGGACGTCCTCACGTACAACGTGTTCCTGATGAGCAAGTCCCTCTACCCGAACTGGGGTCAGGACCACCGCGCCCAGGCGATCGCCGCCGCGGACTTCTTCCAGGGCCACGACGTGGTCGTGCTCGAGGAGGCCTTCGACAACGCGGCCTCCGACGCGCTGACCGCCGGGGCCTCGGCCGCGTACCCGTACCACACGCCCGTGGTGGGCCGCTCCACCGGCGGATGGGACGCCACCTCCGGCAGCTACAGCTCCACCACCCCCGAGGACGGCGGTGTCACGCTGCTCAGCAAGTGGCCGATCCTGCGCAAGGAGCAGTACGTCTTCAAGGACGCCTGCGGATCCGACTGGTGGTCCAACAAGGGCTTCGTCTACGCCGTGCTGAACGTCAACGGGCTGCGCACCCACGTGGTCGGCACCCACCTGCAGTCCACCGACTCCGGCTGCTCCAGCGGCCAGCCGGCCGACGTCCGGGCCAAGCAGCTCACCGCCATGCGGGACTTCCTGGACGCGAAGCGGATCCCGGCGGACGAGCCGGTGCTGCTCGCCGGCGACCTCAACATCGACTCGCACGGCTCCGAGTACCAGGCCCTGCTCGACAACGGGAACCTCGCCCCGGCCTCCGCCCGCACCGGCTGGCCGTACTCCTTCGACACCGCGGACAACTCCATCGCCGCCTACCGCTACCCGGGCGAGCCCAAGGAGGACCTGGACTACGTGCTCTACCGGGCCGACCACGCCCGGCCGCAGCAGTACACCAACCAGGTCGTGCGCACCCACAGCGCGCCGTGGACGGTGAGCAGCTGGGGCAAGAGCTACACCTACACCGACCTCTCCGACCACTACCCGCTCGCCGCGCACTGAGCCGGGCGCGGGCCGTCCGCGCGCTCGCCCTGTCCGCGTCCTCGCCCCCGCCGCGTCAGGGTCCGGGCGCGGGTGCGGGAAACCGGGGTGCGGCGGCCCGCGCCGGTCTGGGACCATGCCGGGATGTCCCAGCTCCTGGAGGCCATGGTCCTCCGTCACACGCACCGCGTCCCGGTGCCGCCCGGCCCGGCGGGCGAAGGTGCCGCCGCGGCGCGGCAGTTCGACTCCGCACTGATGTCCGTGGGCTTCAAGCTGTCGGCGGAGCTGCTGGAACGGCTGTCCGGGACGGCCGAGGAGGCCGTCCGCGAGACCGCCGTGCGCACCCTGGCGACCGTCCGCGCCATGGTGGGCGACCACGTCGCGCACAACGTCTACTTCGTCGACTTCCCGCGCCACGTGCCGGACACCCTCGACTTCTGGATGCGGTGCATCGTCGGCGCGCTCGACGACCACGCGTCACGCGAGGGCGTGCTCGCGCAACTGAGCACCGGCACGGTCGACCTGCTGACCCTCCCCGGGTACGGCGTCTACGGGCACGCGTACGCCGACGTGCTCGCCGCCCACGACGAGCTGATCGCCGCCGCCGGCGACCGGCTGACGGTCCTGCACCTCGGCGGCGCCCCGGACGACGAGGTGGCGGCGCTCTACCTGGCCCTGGCCGGCAGCGCCAGCCCGCTCGGCGAGGAGCACCTGCGCGACCTCGGCGTGCTCGCCGGGCACTGCGTCGCCGGGCCGCAGCCCGCGGAGATACCGGTGCGGGAGAACCGCGCCGTCGTCAACCGCGTGCGCCTCGACGCCGGCGCGGACCTCCTGCTGGACACCGTCACCGACGTGCTCCGGCTGGCCTGCGCGCTGTCCGGGGGCGACGTCACCCTGGTCGAGCCGACCAGGTTCCGGTCGATGCCCCGCCCCGTCCGCCGCGCGCTGCTGGCCGGCCTGGACGCGGTGGTCGCCGCGGCACCCGCCAAGCTCGCCGACGTCACCGCGCACCGCGAGGCGTTCAAGCGGCTCGGCGAGCGCCTGCACCCGCACGAGCACCCGCGCTGGCCGCACGCCGCCGAGGTGTTCGCCGTCGCCCGGGGCGAGCGGGCGGCCCGCTCCCTCGACAGCCTGGTCCAGGAGCTGCTCGGCGCGGGCGACGTCACCGGAGCGGTGCGACTGCTGGCCGCCGCCCCCGGCCGGCTGTTCCGCGCCCTGGACCACCTGCTGCGGGCCTGCCGCACCCGGGACGAGCGGGACGCCGTGGTCGCCGCCGTCGAGCGGGCCGCCCCGCAGGTCTCCGGCCGGGTCCTCCTCTCGCTCCGGGAACACCTGCAGAACCGCACCGGGGCGACGGACGGGCGCCGGCTCTTCGTGAACCGGCTCGGCCGCGCCTGGGCCGCCGCGGACACCCGCGTGCCGCTGCCCGAGCCCGAGCGCAGGCGGCTGATCGAGGCGCTGGACGCGGAGACCGGCCGCCGGCTGCCCGCCCCGGGGCACCTGCTCGTCGACCCCGCCGTCCTCGACGTCGCGCTGCCGCTCAGCGGCCGGGCGACGACCGGCGGCCTCGGCGTGCTGCCGCGCGGCTCGCTCTCCCCGGTCGACGGCGAGCTGCTGCGGTTCTTCGTGTACTGGAAGCAGACCAGGAAGAGCACCGACTTCGACCTGTCCGCGCTGATGCTGGACGGCGCCTACCGGACGGTCTGCTGGCTGTCCTACACCACGCTCACCCAGGTCGAGGGCGAGCACTCCGGCGACATCACGGACGCCACCCACGGCGCCTCGGAGTTCATCAACCTGCGCCTGGGCGCAGTGCGCGGCTCCTTCATCGTGCCGCAGGTCAACATCTACGACGGTGAGGGCTTCGAGGAGGTCGAGGAGTCCTTCTTCGGCTTCATGCTGCGGGAGTCCGAGCAGCAGGGCATGCCGTTCGAGGCGCGCACCGTCCGGATGAAGTCGGAGTTGCGCGGCCCGGGCCGGGTCGCGCTGCCGCTGGCGTTCCTGCGCGACGGGGACGGCCGCTGGCACGCCAAGTGGCTGCACCTGTACCTCCGGGGCACCCCGAGCGCCAACCAGGTCGAGGGGAACCGGGTGTCGGTGGCCACACTGCTGCGCGGCATCGTCGAACGGGATTTCCTGACGGTCCGTCATCTCGCGGGCCTGCTGGGCGAGCAGGCCGCGGCCACCACGCTCTGGGACGGCGGGGCGGTGCCGCCCGGCCCCGTCACCTACGTCGGTCTGGCGCGGCCGGAGGGGCTGCACCCCGACTCCGTGGTGGTCACGCCGGAAAACCTGCGCGACCTGATCCCCGCCTGACTGCTACGGTGGACCTCGGTGAGGCCATGAACGGGCTTCCTTCTCACTCCACTTGAACTAGTCCGTTCGCTTTCCTCGCCCTCGACGCACGCCGGGGGTGCCGCCACGGCACCCCCGGCGTCGTCGTTCCGGGTGTGTTCCGGATGGCCGGTGTGTTCCGGCCGGACGAGCACGGCTGGCGCGCCGGCCGCGGGCTCCCGCCGGTCAGTCCACCGGCCCGGGCCCGTCGGCCACTTGACGCCGCGGCCGGGGTGGCACGGCACGGCCCCTCGGTGGCCGGAGAACGGTGCCGAAACGGGCAGACGCGGAGAAGCGCCCGCCCCGCGGCTGCCCCTAGCATGGGCAGTATGGACATCACCATCTTCACGACCGTCCTCCCGCACGACGACCCCGACGCGTCGCTGCTCTTCTACCGCGACACCCTGGGGTTCGAGGTCCGCAGCGACGTCGGACACGGCAGGATGCGGTGGATCACCGTCGGCCCCGTCAACCAGCCCGGCACGTCCGTCCTGCTGGCGCCGCCGGCCGCCGACCCCGGGATCACCGAGGACGAGCGCCGCACCATCGCCGAGATGATGGCCAAGGGCACCTACGGCTGGATCCAGCTGGCCACCCCCGACCTCGACGCCACCTTCGAGAAGGTGCGGGCCAGCCGGGCCGAGGTGGTCCAGGAGCCGACCGACCAGCCCTACGGGGTCCGCGACTGCGCGTTCCGCGACCCCGCCGGCAACATGATCCGGATCCAGGAGGTGCGCTGAGCCCGACACCGGCGCGGACCGGCGGGCACCCCGCCGCCGAGCAGGAAGTCACCCCAGGCACGTGTCGACGTCGACGAGAGGAGTTCTGTCATGTGTCACCCCGGGTGGGGGCGCGCCCGCGCCGCGGCGCAGCGCCTGAACGACCTGGCGCTGCTGCGCCGCGTCCGTGACCGGATCGATCGGGAGTACGCACAGCCCCTGGACGTCGAGGCGCTCGCCCGAGGCGCCGGGATGTCGACCGGGAACCTGAGCAGCGCGTTCCGGCTCGCGTACGGCGAATCGCCGTACGGGTACCTGATGGCGCGCCGGATCGAGCGTGCCGCGGCGTTGCTGCGGCGTGGTGAGCTCAGCGTCACCGAGGTCTGCTCCGCGGTCGGCTGCTCGTCGCCGGCCAGCTTCAGCGCGCGCTTCACCGAGCTGGTCGGGATGTCCCCCGGCGCCTACCTCCGACGCACGTCGGGCGGCGCGGCGCAGGGGCCGGTACGGCTGCCCGCGCAGTCGGCGAGACCGGTCAGGAATCGAGAAGCGCCGGTCAGCGGGCTGCAACTAGCTTGATGGACATGACCTCCATCGAAAGCATCATCCTCGAGGCCGCCGACCCCACGGCCGCCAAGCACTTCTACACCACCGCCTTCGGCCTGGACGCGCAGCTGCGGGTACAGGGCATCCAGGCCCCGACCGACGGTTACCGTGGGTTCACGCTCTCGCTCACGGTGGCCCAGCCGGGCGACGTCGACAGCCTCGTCGGCTCCGCCCTGGAGAACGGCGCCACCGCCCTGAAGCCCGCCGCGAAGTCCCTCTGGGGCTACGGCGCCGTCCTCCAGGCCCCGGACGGGGCGATCTGGAAGATCGCGACCTCGGCCAAGAAGGACACCGGCCCGGTCACCCGGAAGATCGACCAGTTCGTGATCCTGATCGGCGTCGCGGACGTGGGCGCGAGCAAGCGCTTCTACGTCGAGCAGGGGCTCACCGTCGCGAAGAGCTTCAGCAAGATGTACGTGGAGTTCGACGGCGGCGGGGGCGCGGTCAAGCTCGCGCTGTACCGGCGTCGCGCGCTCGCCAAGGACGCGGGCGTCTCCCCGGAGGGCGACGGGCCGCACGGCCTCGTGATCGGCAGCTCCGGCACGTCGTTCACCGACCCCGACGGGTTCGCCTGGCAGCCCGCCGCCTCCCTCGCGGCCGCGTCCTGAGGTGCGACCGCCGTCCCTCCGGTCGTCGGGCCACCCGGCCCGGTGCGGTGCACCGGGCCGGGACCGGCACCGGCCGGGGGCTTCGGAGTGGCGCGGGGCCGTAGGAGCGGGCCGCCGCGCGGCTCAGGCGAGGCCGAGGACGGACAGGGCGGTGGTCCAGTCGGTGGCGATCGCCCGCTGGGCGGGCACCAGGTCCACCTGGTGGTTGCAGACGGCCCGGTAGAGCTTGTACTCGACGGAGTCCTTGTCGAGGGACGTCCCGTCGCCGGAGCCGGTGGCGTAGTGCGGCTCGGGCCACAGGTTGCGCGGGTCGGTCGGGTGGCCGCCGAGCGACAGCGGGATGAAGTGGTCCTCCTCGTAGTCGGCGGTGCTGGTGTCGGCGTAGCCGTACTGGGCGATCTGCTGGACCTTCAGCCGGTTGGTGTAACTGGTCGAGGGGCGGATCGAGGTGCTGTAGCCGCCGACGCAGATGGTGTCGTCGATCGTGTCCTGGGTGACGTCGGGGTTGGTGGCGCCGGGCGTACAGGCCGGGTCGGGCAGCGGCAGGTAGGCCTGCGAGCAGGTGGCGGCCGTGGCGGCGCGTCCGGCGGTGTGGGCCGCGGGGGCGGCGTGCGCGGTGCCGCCGGTGGCGAGGGCGGCCGCGGCGAGCACGGCGGTGGCCAGGGCGGGGGCGAGACGGTGGGGGCGAGGCATGGGGGCTCCCTGAAGGGGCTCGGCTCGGTCGGCCAAGCGGTGTGTCCATGCCATCACCGGTCGGTCTATGCGGGTAGACCGGAAGTGGTGAATATTTGACCAAGCGTCAGTCAATGATCCTTTGGGTGTTCTTGGCTTGACGGGGCAGGGCAGTGCGGTGCCCACGCGGCGCCGGTCGGCCCGGGTGGACGGGCGGCGGTCGGCCGGGTGGCGCGCGGCTCGACGGGCGGTGAACGGGTGGGTGGCGCCGGTCCCGACGGGTGGTGAGGACGGACGCCGGACGCCGCCCCACCCGGTGCGGGCGGGGCGGCGTCCGGCGTCCGGTGAGCGCCGAGCGGCGTCAGAACAGCGAGAGCCGGCGCAGGAAGACGTCCGTCACGCCGTTGGTGTCGCCCGGGGCGAGCGTGCCGTCCTCCGAGGTGAACAGCACCGTGGTGCCGAGGGCGTCGACGAAGGGGTCGTCCGAGGCGCCTGCGGTCTGCGAGCCGTCGCCCGCCACGCTGACCCGCTCGGTGCGGCCCGTCCAGAGGTCGCGCCGGAAGACGTCCCGGGTGTTGTTGGTGTCGCCGGGCACCAGGTTCTCCGCGGCGGAGCCGAAGTAGACCCAGTGGGCGTCCGCGGTGATCTGCGCGCCGAGGGAGTCGGCGGTGGTCGTCGTGCCGGGGAGCCCGGCGCTGACGAGGGTCTCGGTGCCGCGCTTCAGGTCGCGCGCATAGACCTCGTAGTGGCGCGCCCAGGGGTCGCCACCGTCGTTGACCAGGGTGGAGAAGACGGCGTACCGGCCGTCCGCGCCGAGCGCGGGCCGGGCCGCGCCCCGGTAGCCGCCCGCGCCGTCGGGGCTGGCCAGGACGGTCTGCTCGGCGCGGAGGTCGCGCACGTACAGGGGGTAGAGGCGCGGCTTCAGGATCGCCGCCCCCCGGTCGTGCCGGAAGGAGTCGCGGACGAACTCCTCGTCGGAGACGGCGTCGAGCCGGGCGGTGGCCTCGGCGGCGAGGGCGCCGGGCCGGCCCTGGCCGATGATGTTGGTCGCCTTGGAGACGAAGCCGACCGATCCGCCGTCGGCGCTGATCACCGGTTCTGCGGAGGAGGCGTTCGCCTCGGCGCCGTCCGCGCCGAGGCTGACCACCCTGGTCCGGCCGGTCCAGCGGTCGGTGACGTAGATGTTGCCGCCGGTCCAGGTGACGGTGCCGGGCGCCAGGTCGGAGCGGTTGGACTGGTAGGCGACGTACCGGCCGTCCCAGCTGATCGACGGGTGGCCGGACTGGCGGTCGGTCTGCGGCACCGCCGGGCCGTGGCCGGTGGAGACCAGCTCGGTGCTCCCGGTCCAGCGGTCGTGGACGTAGACGTCCTCGAAGCCGAGGTTCCCGCCGGGGGCGAGGTTGGTCGCGTAGGAGCTGAACGCCACGTAGCGGCCGTCGCCGCTGATCGCGGCGTCGTAGGAGTGGTCGCCGGCCTGCGCCCCGCCCGGGCCGGTGTTGACCCGCTCGGTGCGGCCGCTCCACGCGTCGCGGACGAAGACGTCGGACTTGCCGTTGGAGTCGCCCGGCACCAGGTTGGTGGCCTCCGACGTGAAGACGGCGAAGCGGCCGTCGGCGCTCAGCCCGGCGGCGTACGAGGCGCCGTCGGGCTGGGCGGCGCCACCGGGCGCGGACTGGCCGAAACCGACCGACACCCGCTCGGTGCGGCCGCGGGACGGGTCGGCCCCGGCGGGCGTCGCGGCGGTGACGGCGGCCAGTGCGGCCGCCGCCAGGACGCAGGCCGCGCGCAGCAGGCGCGGCACGGAGGTCGTTCGGGTCATCTGTCGTCCCTCCCCTGGGATCGCGCCGGCTCGCGTCGACCTCCCCGTCGGGCGCACCGGCGGCCGACTGGATGGCCGGCTCCGGCCGAGCCAACCGTCGCCGGCGTCCGCGGTCAACGGGTGCGGCGGCGGCAGCGGCGGATTCGCGTCACCGGGCGGGGAGCGGGCGGGCGGGGCAGGTGCGCGCCCTGCTGCCGGCGGGGTTCACGGGGCGCGGCTCACGGTGCGGGGTCCAGGGTGGGATCCGGCGAGGGGCGCGGTCCTCGCCGGGATCCGGGGAGGGCTGACTGCGCGTCCTGATCGAGGGCTTCCGTGCCGAGATCGCGCGAGACGGCGGACGGCGGACGGCGGATCCGGAGCCGGCAGCGGGTGAGGAGAGCCCGTCGGGCGCAGCCCTATGCTCGCGCTGTGACCACCGAGTTGATCGTCCCCGGGGCGGCGCTCGCCCTCAACGGGCTCGCCACCGCCTTCGACGTCCGTCATGCCGCCAAGTGGTGGCAGCTGATCAACCACCAGTACCGCGGCGCCGATGTGACGCTGCGGACGATGAAGCGCATCGGAGCGTGTCAAGCCGCACTCGGCGCGGTGGGCGTGACTCTCGGGCTGGTGTCCTGACGGCCGGGTCGCGGACCTCCTCGCACCGCGGGCCCGGGCTCCGTCCCGCCTCCTGGAGCACGCTCAGGGGCGGTGCGCGTGCAGGGCCTCGCGCAGCCGCCCGCCGGAGGCGGTGAGGCGTCGGGCGGCGGTCGGGGCGTCGACGTCCGCGAGCAGGACCAGGATCGCGTCCTTGGCGCGGCCTCCGGTGGCGGCGAGCGCGCGCCGGACCGCCGCCTCGTCGGCGCCGGTGGCCTCGGTGACGATCCGGTGGGCCCGCTCGCGGAGCTTGGCGTTGGTGGCGCGGACGTCGACCATCAGATTGCCGTACGTCCGGCCCAGACGGACCATCACCGCGGTCGACAGCATGTTGAGCACGAGCTTCTGCGCGGTGCCGGCCTTCAGCCGGGTCGATCCGGCCAGGACCTCCGGGCCGACCTCGACCTCGATCCCCAGCTCCGCCGCCGCCACCAGTGCCGAGCCCCGGTTGCAGGCCAGACCGACGGTCAGCGCCCCGGCCGCCCGCGCGGTGCGTACGGCCGCGACCGCGTACGGCGTGCGACCGGAGGCGGATACGCCCACCACGGTGTCGGCGGGGGTCAGGCCGAGCCCGGCCAGATCGGCCTCCGCCAGCTCCGGGCGGTCCTCGGCGCCCTCGACCGCCGCGGTCACGGCGGCCGGCCCGCCGGCGACCAGCCCGACCACCAGGGCCGGTTCGGTGCCGAAGGTCGGTGGGCACTCGGCGGCGTCCAGCACCCCGAGCCGCCCGGCCGACCCCGCCCCCGCGTACACGAGCCGCCCGCCGTCCGCCATGCGGGCCGCCGCCGCGTCCACCACGGCGGCGATCCGGTCCAGCTCCCCGGCCACCGCGGCGGGGACGGTCCGGTCCTCGGTGTTCATCAGGCGTAGCAGGTCCACGGTCGGCAGCCGGTCGATCCCGGCCCAGTCGGCGCGGATCGTCTCGGTGGGCGGCACGGCGTTCTGGTTCATGCCTGCCAGCGTCCCCGGGGGCGACGACGGCCAATCCGGCCCGGCACCCGGGAGGAGGGCGGCCGGCTCGTCGCCCGCTCCCCACCGGGCGCCCCCGGACGAGGACGCCCGCGATGGGTGCTGGTCGATGCCTCCACCGGCCTCCCCCGCATGGGTGAGGACTGCTCAGGCTTCCCACCGGTGGCACGTTGCCCGGTGGTCCTCCTGCAGCGGAGGTGCGCTCGCCGGCCGGCGGGTGGCCTCGTGGCAGACTCCGCGCATGCTGATGTCGCGATGGCGCCTGCGGGCGGCGGGCAACGAGGACAGGGAGCTCGCGGCCCGTCTTGCGGGGGAAGCCCTGTTCGAGATCCGTTCGCTCGCCGTTCGTGCAGGCCGGCACCCGGACGAAGGACCTGCCGCCGAGGTCGTCGATGAGATCGACGCCTGGGCGAAGTTCTGCACCGAGCTGCTGGCGGCTTCCGGAACACGCCGGCGGCGGCGGTTGGGGGACCTCTGCAGCCCGCGTGAGCGGGCGTTGACCGAGCGACCGATGAGTCACGTCTGGAACGTCAGCGGTCCCGAGCGGCGGGCCTGGATCCTTCGCCAGGTCGACCGGAGCGGTCTCGGCTGGACGCCACCGCCGTCTCTCTGACCGTCCGTGGCTGCGGGTGGGCTGCTTCAGCTGTCGGCCTGCGCCGGAGGCGCGGCCGGGGTGGCCGAAGGTGCGAGCGAAGGGGTGGCCGAAGGGGTGGCCACCGGGATGCCCTCCGGTCGGCCGTAGAGGAGTGCGGCGAGGTGGTCGGCGCAGCGGACGGCGGCCTCGGCCATCGCCGTCCGGGTCATCCCGGCGACGTGCGGGGTGAGCAGGGCGTTCGGCAGCCCGAGGAGCGGGGAGTCGAACGCGGCGTGTTCCCGTTCGAAGGTGTCGACCGCGGCGGCCGCGAGCGGGTGCGCCGGGTCGCGAAGGGCCTCGGCCAGGGCCCGCTCGTCCACGATGCCGCCGCGCGCGGTGTTGAGCAGGATCGATCCCGGCCGCAGGAGGGCGAGTTCGCGGCGGCCGAGCAGGCCGCGGGTCTGCGGGGTGAGTGGCACGTGCAACGACACGACGTAGCTGCCGGCGAGGAGGGCGTCCAGGGAGGCGGCCGACCGCACCGGCGGGACTGGCGGTCGGCGGGAGTGGGCCTGCACGGCCATGCCGAGTGCGCCGGCCCGGGCTGCGAGTGCCCGGCCGGTGCGACCGAGGCCGACGATGCCGAGGGTGAGCTCCGAGAGTTCGCGCGGTGGGGTGGTGGGGGCGCCCCAGCGGCCCTGGTGGGCGGCCCGGTCATGGGCGGGGAGGCCGCGGATGAGGGTGAGGAGCTGGGCGAGTGCGAACTCGGCCACGGCGGCGGCGTTGGAGCCGGGGGTGTGGGTGACGGTGACGCCGTGCCGGGCCGCGGCGGCGAGGTCGACGTGGTCGGTACCGGCCCCGGCCCGGCCGATCACCCGCAGGCGGGCGGGCCGGCCCGGGTCGGTCGCCGCGGCGAGGACGGCGGCGCGCAGGGGCACACCGCCGCGCGACTTGACGGCGTGGTAGCCGGCGCCGCGCCGGAACTCCTCGACCAGGGCGGCCTCGTCGAAGGCGTCGAGGTCGGTGAACCCGACCCGGCCGCCCCAGGCCGCATGGGCGCCCGCCCGGTCGTCGACCCGGCGCAGGTTGAGGGTGACGTCGAGGCCGTGGCCGAGCAGGCGCTCCAGCTCGCGGTGCAGCAGTTCTCCGGGGGCGGCGTCCAGCAGCAGGACGTGCGGTCGGGTCATCGGGCGGGCTCCGGCGTGCGGTCGGGCGCCGTCAGGCCATCCAGAAGAAGACGGCCGTCATCCGCCGTTCCGGCAGCTCGGTGCCGTAGTAGGTGGTCGCGCTGTGGATCAGGTTGGCGTGGTAGAGGAGCAGCTGGTTGTACCGGTTGGGGACGCGGACGTCCTCGGTGAAGTGGTCGGCGGGCACGTGCCGGGTACCGAGCGCCTCCACCAGGTTGTTGTGCGGGGCGTTGACGTGGTTCCCGCCGAGCCGGCCGCCGGGGAACTGCTGCCGGTAGAAGCTGGTGCCGGCGTCCTTGGGTGCGCCGGGGCTGAGGTAGAGCACGGCGGCGTAGCGGCAGAGCGCGCGGGAGTCGGTGTGCGGGCGGGACTCCGACTCCCCGGCGCCGACCACCTGCACGCAGTTGTGGTTGAGCGTGCCCCCGCCCGGGGTGCTCTGGACCCAGAGCCGGGGGGCGCCGGTGGCCTTGCGGACCAGTGCCTCGACGCGGGCCAGTTCGTCCGGCTCCAGCCCGGGCATGGTGCGCAGGCCGGGCCAGGTCTCGGGGCGGTGCGGATAGCCCTCGGTCCAGTCGCCGCGGGACAGGACGCGCTCGCGGACGGCGTCCGGGTCCGTGAGGACGTTGTCCAGGACCCAGTAGTCCCGGCCGCGGGTGGGCTTGCGGTAGGGCAGGACCGGCAGGGTGGTGGGCCTGATGGGCTGTGAGGGCATGGGCCGACGATAGGGGTGGGCATCACCAACCTTCTGCCGTGAGCAGGTCAACCTTTCGTCAAGTGCGGACCGGCGGCGGGCGGGTGCTCCCGGGCAGGTCAGGGGCCGGGGCGGACGGCGAAGGTGCCCAGGGCGCCCTCCAGGCGGTCGAAGGCCCGGACGGCGGAGGGGCGCACCGCGGCCGCGATCGCACCGGCCTCCTCGCCGGCCAGCACGCGGTGGAACACCTCGGTGAACACCGCGCGGTCGACCGCGGCGAGCAGCCCGGCGGCGACCCGGCTCTCGAAGTCGACCGGGGCGCCGCCCGGTATCGCGGTCGAGTCGGTGGCGGCCCCGGTGGCGTGACTCCCGGTGCTGCCGGTGCTGTCGCCGTCGGCGGTGCCGCTTCCGGCGGCGCCGGCCGCCGCCAGCGCCTCGGCGAGGGCGGCCTCGCCCTGCTCGTGCAGCTCGCGCAGCCGGGCGACCAGGGCCGGGCTGTCGGTGATGGTGCGGGCGAAGGCCCGGCCGGAGAAGCCGAGCCGGGGGTCGTGCCGGTCGAGCCCGCCCAGGCAGTCGCGGCGCAGGGCGGCGAGGGCGGACTCGCCGGGCGCCCGCTCGTGGACCGCCCGGGCGAGCCGGCCGACCAGCTCCTCGTGCAGGTCGAGGAGCAGGTCCTCCTTGCGCGGGAAGTGGTTGGTGACGGTCATCTTGGCGACCCCGGCGGCGGCCGCGACCTCCGCGATGGTGGTGCGCTCGAAGCCCTGGTCGATGAAGAGCCTCGTCGCGGCGTGCGAGATCGCCTCGCGGGTGCGGCGCTTGTTGAGCTCGCGCAGGTTCGGGGTCGCCCGGGTCTCGGTCATGGCGGCAGCCTAGCGCGGTTCGCTGGGTCGGGCACAGTAATTAGGCTTGACCCACTCGATGGGTCCGTCCTAAGTTCTTCCTCGGGGGGCCGCCCGGCCGCTCGTCCACCGGGGGATCGACCGCCGTTCCGGCGCGCACGATCCCGTCGACCACCGCCCGGGAGGGCCCTTGTTCACCCAGCACCCCGGCGGTCTGCGCCTGCTCACCGTCCACGCCCACCCCGACGACGAGTCCAGCAAGGGCGCCGCCACCCTGGCCCGCTACGCGGCGGAGGGGGTCGACGTCCTGGTCGCCACCTGCACCGGCGGCGAGCGCGGGTCCGTGCTCAACCCGGCACTGGACCGCCCGGAGGTCCGGGCCGACCTCGCCAGGATCAGACGGGAGGAGATGGCCGCGGCCCGGGAGGTCCTCGGGGTCCGGCAGCGCTTCCTCGGCTTCGTCGACTCCGGCCTGCCCGGGCCCGGCGAACCGCTGCCGGAGGGCTGCTTCGCGGCCCTCCCGGTGGCGGTCGCGGCGGCCCCGCTGATCGCGCTGATCCGGGAGTTCCGTCCGCACGTGGTGGTCACCTACGACGAGACCGGCGGGTACCCGCACCCGGACCACGTGATGACCCACCGGGTCACGGTCGAGGCCTTCGAGGCGGCCGCGGATCCGGGCCGCCACCCGGAGGCGGGGGAGCCCTGGCAGGCGGTGAAGCTCTACTACCACCTGGCCCTGTCCCGGGCCTGGTTCCAGACCCTCCACGACGCCCTGACGGCGAGGGGCCTGCCGTCCGGGATGGGCGGCCTGCTGGCCGACTGGCCGGACACCCCGCCCGCCCTCGCCACCACCACCCGGATAGCGTGCGCCGACCGGTTCGCCGTGCGGGACGCCGCGATGCTGGCGCACGCCACCCAGGTCGAGCCCGGGGTGGCCTTCATGGCCCACCCGCGGGACGTCGAGCGCGAGGTCTGGCCGACGGAGGACTACCACCTCGCCCGGAGCCTGCTGCCCGGTGGGGGCGGGCGTGGTCCCTCCGGCTCGGTCGGGGGCCCACCGGTGGGCGGAGCGGTCGAGACCGACCTCTTCGCGGGGATCCGTTCAGGAGGGGAGGATCAGCATTGGCCGTCCGCGAGCACGAAGTAGCCCGGCGCGGTCTGCCGCAACGTGTGGGTGACGAAGGTGTTCCAGAGCCCCATGCCCTGGCCCGAGCCGAGCGCGTAGGTCTGGCCACCGCTCTGGGTGGCCCGGCCGGCCCGCACGTGGTCGTAGTTGTCGTCGGTGAAGCAGGGGGGTGCGCCGCCGCCGGTGGTTCCGGTCACGGTGGCCGAGCGGGCGCCCACCGCCCCGGCGGCGTCGACCGCGGCGACGGCGTAGCCGTACGCCGTCCCGGGGGCGAGCCCGCCGTCGGTGAAGGACGGACCGGTGGTGCCGCCGACGACGGCCCCGTCCCGGTAGACCCGGTAGGAGGCCGCACCGCTGACGGCCTGCCAGGCCAGGGCGATCGAGCTCGCCCCGGCGGGGGCGGCGGTCAGTCCCGACGGCGCGGGCAGGCCGGGCGTGGTGGGTCCGCCGCCGTCCAGGCCCCAGAACCGTGCGGTGTGGTAGCTGGAGCAGATCGCGTCGAGGAAGTAGGCGCCCGTCGCCCCGCACTGGTCCGCCGCGGACCCGGGGTCGACGGCGAGTCCGTGACCCATGCCGGCGACGGTGAACACCGCGACGACGGGCCGGCCCGCCGCGTCGGCGTAGTCGTCCTCGGTGGTGCCGCCCGGCAGGCTCCGGGTGCCGGTCGGGCGTCGGCCGACGCCCTGGACGTCCGTCCACTGGTCGCGAAGCTCGGTCGCGTTGACCGGTTTCACCACGGTGTCGGCGCTGCCCTGCCAGATCGCGACTCTGGGCCACGGCCCGGAGTAGCCCGGGTAGCCGGCCCGGGCCCTGTCACCCCACTGGGCCGGGGTGAGCCCCTGGTCGGAGTTCTGGCAGCCGGAGGCGGCGGCCTGGGTGGTGGCGCACCGGGCGGGCAGGCCGGAGTCGATCGCCCCGCCGGCGAACAGGTCCGGGTAGTCGGCCAGCAGGTCGGCGGCCATCCCGCCGCCGGCGGACAGGCCGGTGACGAACACCCGGTTGCCGTCCGAGCCGTAGAGGGACTTCGCCCTGGCGACCATCTCGGCGACGGACTCCGCCTCGCCGACGCCCCGGGCGTCCTTGGCGGCGTCGAACCAGCTGAAACAGGAGAGGCTGTTGTTGGCGCTGCCGGTCTGGGGGAAGACGACCGCGAAGCCGTAGCGGTCCGCGAACGTGGTCCAACCGGAGTCGCGGTAGTAGTCGGCGGCGCTCTGCAGGCACCCGTGCAGGGCGACCACCAGCGGTGCGCCGGTGGGCAGACCGGCCGGGGTGTAGGAGTACATCGCCAGATTGCCGGGGTTGGCGCCGAAGCCGGTGACCTGCTGGAAGGTCCCGCTCGCGGTGTCGGCGCCGGCCGGGGCGGGCGCCGGGGCGCCGACGGTGAGTGCGACGGCCGTCAACAGCCCAGCGAGGACGGGTCGGAGGCGCATGGTGGCTCCTGGGTGGGGGAGGAGTGGGAGCGGCTGCCGTGCAGCGTGCCGCGCCACCCGCCGCGACGCCATGTGACGGCCACCCGGCCTCCACTGCCCCGTCATGGCACCGACCGCCATGGCCCGCACCCGGCCGGCCCGGACCGCGGTGCTCCGGACGGCGACGGGCGGGACTTCGGTGCCCGGGACTCGGGTGCTCCGGGCCACGGTGCTCGGGGCCACGGTGCTCCGGGCCACGGCACTCGGGACCGCGGCGCCGGTTCAGAGCGCGGCGAGGACCCCGCAGAGCGCGAGGAGGCCGCAGATGCCGAAGTTGACCAGCTTGTGGGCGAGGAAGACGGCGGCGAACTCCCGGATCGTCGCGCTCGGCCAGTAGTAGGCGGCGGTCGGCGACCCGAACACGTGCCCGTTGACGCCCGTCTTGCGGGCGGTCAGCGCGGCGCGGAACGCGTGGAAGTTGTTGGTGACCACCACGCAGTGGTAGACCGCGGCGGCCGCGAGCGGGTGCGCCGGGTCGCGAAGGGCCTCGGCCAGGGCCCGCTCGTCCACGATGCCGCCGCGCGCGGTGTTGAGCAGGATC
>NZ_JBITCO010000023.1:89596-93611 GCF_044453265.1 Kitasatospora sp. NPDC051705
TCGGCGACCCGAACACGTGCCCGTTGACGCCCGTCTTGCGGGCGGTCAGCGCGGCGCGGAACGCGTGGAAGTTGTTGGTGACCACCACGCAGTGGTAGTCCGGCTTGGCCTGCTCCATGATGGCCCTGCTGAACAGCAGGTTCTCCTCGGTGGTGCGCGAGCGGTCCTCGCGCTCGATGTGCTCGGCCGGGAAACCGCGTTCGACCAGGTAGTCGGCCATCGCGTGGGACTCCGGGAGCTTCTCGTCCGGGCCCTGCCCGCCCGAGGTGATGAGGACGGGCGGGTTCCCGCGCGCCGCCTGCTTGTCGTAGACCTCACGGCCGCGGTCGAGCCGGCTGGCCAGCAGCGGCGGGACGCGCTCGCCGCCGATCAGACCGGAGCCCAGCACCACGACGAAGTCCACGTCCCGGCGCGGTCGGTGGTGGCCGTACAGGAACGCGTACCCGACGAAGCAGAGGAACAGGAAGGAGACGTAGCCGACGACAAGTACGGCGGTTCCCGCCATGATCCCCACACGGGGGGACTTGGTGGCCACGGCCGCGACCAGCAGGGCGATGACGCCGAGGATGCCCACCCCGGCGAGCAGCGACAGCAGGTTGGCGGGCCGCGTCCCCTCCTTGCGGATCATGGTCAGGCCGTTCGAGATCAGGAACCAGACCAGTGCCACGGTGCCCAGCGCCGGGAGCAGGATGATCGCCACGGCTGCCACCTCCGCCACCAGGGTCGGTGCCCTGCGCAGCTCGGCGAGCAGGGTGAGGCAGAGCAGTGTCACGGCGATCCCGAGCAGGACGGCGTTGCTGAACCTGCGGCGGTCGCGCAGTACCCCGATCCCGAAGAGCAGGAAGAACAGGGCTGCTGGGGCATAGGCGATCATGCCTCGTATCGTAGGGTCCCCTCGTTCGCACCCCGCCGGAGACCTCGAACGGCCCTCCCGGCGATGGCCCGTGAGGCCCGTGAGGCCCGTGAGGTGCCTCCTGCCGGCGCCGCCGGCGCGGCCGGTGCGGTCGGGCGCGGTGGCTACGCTACGGGGATGAGTGGTGTGCGGGCGGCGGGTGCCGTCGGGGGTGGCGTCGGTGACACGGCCGCGGACGGGGGCTGGGCCGGCCTGTTCCGGGCGGAGCCGTCGGCGTGCGTGGCCGGGGCGTGGTTGCGGGGGCTGGGCTTCAACACCGGGGCACCGGAGGCGGTGCTGCTCTCGCTGCTGGACACGGGCACGTCGGCGTTCCTGCTGCGGACGAACCTGCCCGCGGGCGTGCTGGACGCCGCGGTCGACCATCCGCTGCGCCGGGTCTGGGGCATGGCGGCGGACTCGGGTCGACTCTCGGACGCGCAGTGGGAGCGGCTGCTGGCCGCGAGACCTCCGGGGGCACTCCGCGAGACCCTGGCGGAGGTGGCGGCCGACCTGCGCGCGGACCGGCTGTGGCGGGCCCGGGTCGGGGTCGGGATCGAGCGGCCGCCGAGCGCCGGGTCGCGGCCGCCCGCGACGCCGGAGGAAATCGCCGCGATGGCGGAGGCCGTGCCCGCGATCGAGCCCGGGCACCGGACGTACGCACTGTGGTGGGTGGCGGCGCTGCACGAGGATCCGGACGCCATGCGGCAGTTGGCGTCCTCGCCGAAGCTCTGGGTCCGCCGCAGCGTGGCCCGGGCACGGCGGCTGCCACCGGACGTGCTGGAACGGCTGGCCCGGGACGAGGACCGGGCCGTGCGGCTGTTCCTCAGCGAGTCCTGCGAGGACGCGCCGGCGGAGGTGCTGCTCGACGTGTGGTGCTGGTGGTCGGGTTCGTTCTCGTTCCCGGGGCGGCCGCGCAACCACCCCAACTTCCCGCGCCACGACCTGCTGCGCTTCGCGGACGCCCCCGAGCCGAGGCTGCGCCTGCTGGCCCTCGACGACCCGTCCTCGACCGCGGCCCTGGCCGAGCGGTTCTGCCGCGATCCCGATCGGGAGGTGCGCGCCCGGGCGGCGAAGGATCCGCGGTTGTCGCCGGAGACCGTGGCCGGGCTGCTCGACGACGCCGACGCCTCGGTCCGGGCCTTGGCCCGTCGGCACCCGGCGCTGCCGACCGCGTGCCTGGTGCCGCTGCTCCTGGACGAGCGGACCGCCGAGGAGGCGGCCGGGAACCCGGCCGTGCCGGAAGCCGTGATGCACCGGATGGTCGCCGTGGCGGCGGCCGTCCGGGCCGGGGCCGCAGCGGCGAAGGCCCCGGCCCCCGCCGTCGTCCCCGGCGTACCGTAAGCCGGCAGGCCGGTCGCGGGTGGCCCGTCGCTCAGTCCTCCTGGGCGGCGAAGCGTTCGAGGGCGGCGAGGACGGCCGTGCGCATGGCGGGGCTGCCGGTGTGCCCGGACTCGTCGACGACGGTGAGGCTGGCGTCGGGCCAGGCCCGGGCGAGCTCCCAGGCGGTGTCGAGCGGCGAGCCGAGGTCGAGGCGTCCGTGGATCAGCTCGCCCGGGATGCCGGCCAGGCGGCCGGCGTCGCGCAGCAGTTGCCCGTCGGCGAGGAAGGCGTCGTGGGCGAAGTAGTGGGCGGTGATGCGGGTGAAGGCCATCAGGTCGTCGTCGGGCCGGTCGGTGTAGGCGTTCGGCTTGCCGAGCGCCTCGTGGGCGATGACGGCGTCCTCCCAGGTGGCCCAGGCGTTGGCGGCGGCGCGCCGGACGGTCTCGTCGGGGCTGTTGAGGAGCCGGCTGTAGGCGGCGACGAGGTCACCGTCCCGGTCCTCGGCGGGGAGGTGCGCGCGGAAGGCCTGCCACGGGCCGGGCAGGAAGCGGGCGACGCCCCGGTAGAGCCAGTCGGTCTCCTCCGGGCGGGTCGTGGTGACGCCGCAGATGACGATCGCGGAGACCCGTTCGGGGTGGGTCTGGGCGTACGCGAGGATCAGCGTGGAGCCCCAGGAGCCGCCGTACAGCAGCCACTTCTCGATGCCGAGGTGTTCGCGCAGCCGCTCCATGTCGGCGATCAGCCGGTCGGTGGTGTTGTGCTCCAGACCGGTCGCCGGGTCGGCGGCGTGCGGTCGGCTGCGGCCGCAGCCGCGCTGGTCGAACTGGACGACGTGGTAGCGCTCGGGGTCGAAGTACCGCCGGGCGCCGGGCTGGTGGCCGGAGCCGGGCCCGCCGTGCACCACCGCGGCGGGCCGGCCGGCGGGGTTGCCGGAGGCGTTCCAGTGGATCTGCTGGCCGTCGCCGACGTCCAGCAGTCCCTGCGCGTAGGGCTGGTAGGGCGGGTAGGGCTCCGAGCGCGGGTGCGGGTGCGGCTCCGGGCGGGGGCGCGGTCCGGGCATGGCGGGCTCCTCCGTGGGCGGGCGGGCCGTCGTCGGGTCAGGCCCGTTCGGGCGGCAGCAGGGTGGCGAGGCCGTCGATGATGCGGTGGACGCCGAAGTCGAAGCGGGCGTCCATGCCGGGTTCGGTGAGGTCGCCGGCCAGGGCGACCAGGTTGGGGAAGTCCTCGGCGGGCAGGGCGCGGAAGCGGTCCCCGGCGGCGTCGACGATGGTGCGGCGGCTGGTGCCGAGGACCTCGGCGGCGGAGATCGGGGACTGTTCCTGGAGCACGAAGCCCTGGACGAAGGCGCCGAGCAGGTAGGTGGCCATGGCCGCGTCGGCGTCGGAGAAGCCGGCCGTGCGGAGGCGGTCGAGCTGGTCCTCCATCAGGGCGAGCAGGTGGGGGCCGGGGGCGAGGCGGCCGGAGACGACCTTGGCGGCGTCGCGGTTGTCGAGCAGGAGGCGGCGGTAGCGACGGCAGTACTCGTGGAACTGCTCGCGCCAGCTGCCTTCGCGGGGCGGGGGTTCGGCGGAGGCCATCAGGGCGTCGGTGAGCAGGTCCAGCAGTTCCTGCTTGTTGCGGACGTGCCAGTAGAGCGAGGCGGCCTTGACGCCGACCTCGCTGGCGACCTTGCGCATCGACAGTCCGGCGAGGCCGTCCCGTTCGAGGCCGGGGCGTGGTTGCGGGGGCTGGGCTTCAACACCGGGGCACCGGAGGCGGTGCTGCTCTCGCTGCTGGACACGGGCACGTCGGCGTTCCTGCACG
>NZ_JBITCO010000023.1:93707-120088 GCF_044453265.1 Kitasatospora sp. NPDC051705
TTGTTGCGGACGTGCCAGTAGAGCGAGGCGGCCTTGACGCCGACCTCGCTGGCGACCTTGCGCATCGACAGTCCGGCGAGGCCGTCCCGTTCGAGGACCCGTAGGGCGGCCCGGGTGAGCGCCTCCCTGGTCAGCGGGGGTGTCGTGTCGTCGTTGTCCGGCATGGCGGTGCGGATGCCTCCCGTGCTCTCAGGAATCCCGCTTGCAATCTAACACCGTTAGGGGCACCCTGTGCCTGTCGCGCCTGCCCCTAACACTGTTAGGGGTGTCGCCGCGGGTGCTGTCGGAGCGCCGGGGCCGGGGCCGGCTGTCGGGTTTCGAGGATCGGGAGGGTCTCATGGAGGAGTCGAGCGCCCGGCGCAAACGGCTCGCGCTACTGACGCTCTGCGTCACCATGTTCATGTCCATGCTGGACAACGTCATCGTCAACAACGCCCTGCCGCGCATCGGGCAGGACCTGGACGCCGGGATCAGCGGCCTCCAGTGGGTGGCCGAGGGATACAGCCTCGTCTACGCCGCACTCGTGCTGACCGGCGGTGCGCTGGGCGACCGCCACGGCCGCACCCGGGTCTTCCGGCTGGGCCTCGCGCTCTTCACGGTCGGCTCCGCGCTGGCCGCCCTCGCCGGGACGATCGGCACGCTGGTCGGCGCCCGGATGGTCCAGGGCGTCGGAGCCGCGCTGCTCACCCCGGGCAGCCTGGCCCTGCTGCGCCACGTCTTCACCGACGAGCGCGAGCGCGCCAAGGCCATCGGCCTGTGGTCCGGCGTCTCGGCGCTCGGGCTCTCCATCGGGCCCGTGGTCGGCGGGCCGATGGTCGAACACCTCGGCTGGGCCAGCGTCTTCTGGATCAACGTGCCGATCGGCGTGCTCGGCCTGGTGCTCGCCGCACGCGTCCTGCCGGACATCCCGCCGCGCGCCCGCCGGATCGACCTCGGCGGCCTCGCCCTCTCCGCGACGGGCCTGGGCCTGCTGGTCTACGCGCTGATCGAGGGGCCGTCGCGCGGCTGGACGGACCCCCGGGTGCTGCTCTGCGGCGCCGCGGCCGCCCTGCTGCTCGTCGCCTTCCTGGTGCTCGAACTGCGCCTCGCCGAGCCGATGCTGGAGCTGAGGCTGTTCCGCGACGGAGCCCTGGGCGGCGCGCTGCTCAGCGGGTTCATGGTCAGCTTCGGCATCTTCGGCGCGCTGTTCTTCCTGCCGCTGCTGATGCAGGGCCCGCTCGGCTGGTCCCCGGCCGACGCCGGCTACGCCGGACTGCCGATGACCGGCATGATCGTCCTGGCCGCCCCGCTCTCCGGCCGGCTGACCGCCCGCCACGGGCCGCGGCCGCCGCTGGTGCTGGGCCTCCTGCTGTGCGCGGCGGGCCTCGGCGGACTGTCGCTGTACGGCGAGCACGCCCGCTACCCGGAGTACCTGTGGACCCTGTTCGCGATGGGCCTCGGGATGGGGATGACCTTCACCCCGGTGTCGATCGCGGTGCTCCAGCGGGTCTCCCCGGCCCAGACCGGGATGGCCTCGGCGACCATCAACACGCTGCGCGAGCTGGGCGGGGTCCTCGGGATCGCCGTGCTCGGCGCGGTGCTGACGAACCGGATGACCGACACCCTGACCGCGGCCCTGCACCGGCTCGGAGTCCCGCCGGGCGCGGTCGGCTCCATCGCCGACGCACCCGCCGGGGCGGCGGGCGGAGGCGCCGGGGGTCCGGCGGTGGCGCTGCCCGGCCCGGTCCAGGAGGCCGTGGACGGGGCGTTCATCGACGGCATCCACCTCGCCGTGCGCTGCGGTTCGGCGGCGCTCGCCGTCACCGCCGTCCTGGTGGCCGTCCTGCTGGGCCGGGCCCGCACGGTCGCCCCGGCCGGGAGCGGGCTTGCGCAGGCGGAGGCGCCGGCCGAGGCCGCTCGGGCCTGACGGCCGTGACGCGGGAAGGCCCGGGCCCCGACGCCGCCGTCCCGGCGGGAGTCGACCGGTCGGGAGCGGACCTGACGCGAGCGGACGGGGACGCGGGCCACGGGCCAGGGCACGGGTGCCGCCCGGGCCGGGGCGGCCGGACCGGCCCGTGACGCCAGTCCGGTCGCACCGCCCGGCAACACCGGCCGGCCGCACCGGCGCGGGCCCCCGCCGTCAGCGGACGCCCTCGACCGCCGCCTGCGCGGCACGGGCCAGCTCCCGCCGTGCCCCCGACCGCCTGGCGCCCGACGGCCCGGCCCCCGACAGCCCGGCCCCCGGCGCGGCCGGCGGCGGGATCGGAGGCAGGAACGTCACCTCCGCGACCAGGCCGCGCACCGCGACCACCCGGGCGAGCGAGGTGAGCAGCCCGTCGTCGCCGACGAAGGCGGGCACGCTGGTCGGCCGGCCGTCGGCGAGCCGGTAGCGGATCGTCACCGGTTGGACGAAGGCGCCCGCCTCCACCGCGGCCTGGAACAGCGCGGGCCGGAACCGGCCGCTCTCCCGCCCGCACCAGGTGGACCCCTCCGGGAAGACGATCACCGGGTGGCCGGAGCGCAGCACCTCGGCCACCGCCGTCACGGTGTCCGGCAGGGTGCGCAGCCGGTCGCGGTCCAGGAACACGGTGCCGCCCCAGGCGACCAGCGGTCCGAGCACCGGCCAGCGCCGGACCTCGGTCTTGGCCAGCGAGCGGCCCGGCCGTCCGGCCGCGATCAGCGGGATGTCCAGCCAGGACACGTGGTTGGCGACCACGAGCGTCCCGCCGCCGACCGCGCTCCCCGGGTGGACGCCGCCGCCCGGCGTCCCGAGGTGCACGGTGACCCCGAGGGCGCGCAGCACGAGGCGCGACCAGCACCGGGTGAGCCGGTCGCGGGTGTCCTGCGGGAGCAGCCGGACCGGAAGGCTGAGCACGACCCCGGCCAGCACCGTCACCAGACAGGCCGTCAGCCGCAGCACCCGCCGGGGGTGGGCCACGGCCGGCGCGGGGTCGGCCAGGCAGGTCTCGGGCCGGCAGGTGGCCGTCGGCAGCCAGACGCTCATGCCGACGCGCCGAGTGGTGAGGGCGCCAGCGGGGAGACACCGGCCCCGGACGGGCCCGCCGCCCCGGAGACACCGCCGGCCCCGGACAGCCCGGCCCCGGAGAGGCCGACGCCGGACCGGCTCGCCCCGGACAGGCCCGCCGCCCCGGACAGGAAGTGCCGCAGGTACCGCGGGTCGGTCCGCTCCAGCGACAGCAGCACGTACAGGTCGACGCAGTCGAAGTCCGGGTCGTACGCCGGCTCGCCGCAGACCCAGGCCCCCAGCCGCAGGTAGCCGCGGAGCAGGGCCGGCAGCGCGCCCCGCTCGGCGCGCGGCACGCCGGTGGCGTCCCAGCGGCGGCGCGGCGTGACCCGGTACTGCTGCGGGGCCAGGTGCTTGGCGCTGACGGTGTCCCAGACCCGGGCCGCCGTGGCGCCGCCGTCCTCCAGCCCGATGGAGCAGCAGCCGCCCACCCAGGTGTTGCCGGTGTCGGCGAGGTAGCGGGCGATGCCGCCCCACATCAGGTTGATGACGGCGCCGTTGCCGCGGTGGTCGGGGCGGATGCAGGACCGGCCGAGCTCGACCAGGCCCGGGCGGACGGGCGCCAGGCCGGAGAGGTCGAACTCGCCGTCGGAGTAGAGCCGGCCGGCCCGGCGGGCGGCCTCGGGGCGCAGCAGCCGGTAGGTGCCGACGACGGCGCCGTGCTCGCCCTCGCGCACCAGGAGGTGGTCGCAGTACTCGTCGAAGGGGTCGACGTCCAGACCGGCGACCGGGCTGTGCAGGACGGCGCCGAGCTCGGCGGCGAAGACCTGGTGGCGCAGCCGCTGGGCGGCCCGTACGTCGTCGGCGTCGCGGGCGAGGGAGACGGTGTAGCCGGTGGCCGGGGCCGGGCGGTTGCGGGGGGCGGGCACGGCCGGGGCATCGTGGGTGGGGGCGACTGCGGTCGGAGCGTACGTGGGGACGGTGGTCATGGCGGACCCTCCAGGGCAGCACGATCGGCGGCGCCCTGGGTCGCCAGGGCGCGGGCCGGTTCGCGGGCGCTGGGCTTGCACGCGAACCGGTCCCCGTATGTCTCTCCGAGCCGGTTGGCATCCACGTTGCGGCGTGGCGGAGCGCAGATGTGCAGCTGCTGAATGGGACCACCCGTCGCCTCCCGGTCATCTGCCGGGCACCGGGCGCTCGCCGGGCATGGGTGGACAGCCCCGGGGCGCGGTGCCCCGGGGCTGTCCACGACCCGTCCTAGTACGCCTGCCAGCCCGCCGGGTCGACCCCGCCCGGGACGGCGTCCGCGGGGCCGTAGGGCGCGCGGGTGAGGACGAAGGAGCCGAGGTCGAGGTGGCTGACGGTGCCGTCGGCCGCGCGGACCACCCGGAGGGTCTCGCCCGCGTAGTAGTTGTCCAGGCCGGTCCAGGTGCCGTCGGCCTCGGCGCGGAAGCGGGAGCCGCGGCCGTCGCCGGTGGCCGGGGCCAGTTCCAGGGCGCGGTCGGCGCGCAGCCGGAGGATCTGCGGCGAGGTCCCCCAGTACCACGGGCCGGTGAGCGCCAGCAGCTCCTCGTCGACCTCGGACAGCGGGCGCCAGGGCTCGGGCAGCCGGGGCTCGTGCGCGGCGGTGAGGGTGATCAGCTGTGAGGCGATCAGGGTGGTGGCGGCGCCAGTGGTGGCGTTGGACAGCGCGATCCCGGCCAGGGCGTCCTCCTCGCTGACCCAGAGTCCGGCGGTGAAGCCGGGCATCGAGCCGGAGTGGCCGTACAGCACCCGGCCCTCGTGGCGGCGCAGTTGCAGGCCGAGGCCGTAGGAGTACGTCCAGTCGGCGTCGTCGGGGCCGACGGCGGGCCGGCGCATCTCGGCGACGGTGGCGGCGGCGAGCACCTTGTCGTCGCCGGCGGCGAGGAAGGCGGCCCAGCGGGCCAGGTCGGTGAGGGTGGACCAGAGCTGGCCGGCCGGGCCCATCAGCCCGGTGTCGGTGAGCGGCTCCGGCAGCATGACGTCGGCCCAGGGGTGGACGGCGAAGCCCCCGGCGTGCGGGTGCTCCGGCAGCAGGGTGGTGCGGTCCATGCCGAGCGGTTCCAGCACCTCGCGACGGAGCACCTCGCCCCAGGGCTCGCCGCGCAGCCGCTCGACCAGGGCGCCGAGCAGCGCGTACCCGGGGTTGGAGTAGTGGAACCGGCGCCCGGCCGGGTGCTTGTGGGCGCCGTCGGGCTCCAGCAGGTCGCCGAGGGCGGGGCGCAGCGCGCCGTCGGTCCGCTCCCACCAGGGGGCGGGGGTCTCGGCGGCGATCCCGGCGGAGTGCGCGAGCAGCTGGGCGACGGTGGCGCCGTCGGCGGGGGTGCCCGGCAGGTGACGGCCGAGCGGGTCGGCGAGGTCGAGCAGGCCCTCGTCGCGCAGCCGCAGCACCAGGACGGCGACGAAGGTCTTGCTGATCGAGCCGATCCGGAACTGGACGTCCGGGGTCGGCGCGTGCCCGTCGACCATGCTGCGGGCGCCGCTCCACACCAGCCGGCCGTCCCGGACCACTCCGGCGACCAGGGAGGGCGTGCGGCCCTCGGCCTGGGCGACGGCGATGTGGTGCAGGAGGGCGCGCCGGGTGGTCGGCAGCAGCTCGTCGGGCTGGTCGGTCATCTGGTCCCCTGGGTCTCGGCGCGGAGGGCGGTCGGACGGCGGCCGGCCCGGGGCGAGGGAATCGGCCCGGGCCGGACGGAGCCAACCTAGTCACGCCGCCCGGGGGGATCCACTCGTTATCGGGGTGGCGGCCGGGGACGCCCCGGTGGGCCGGTCAGTCCGGCAGCGGCGGGAGCTCGGGCCGCTGCAGCCAGGCCTCGAAGAGCGGCCCGAGCGGGGCGGTGGTGTACCGGGAGGCGTGGGCCAGCAGGTCCGCGGTGCCGACGACGCCGTGCCGGTTGACGCTGGTCCAGTCCCGGAGCATCGCGAAGAACGGTCCGTCGCCGAGGGCCCGCCGCAGCGCGTGCACGGCGAGGCCGCCGCGCTGGTAGAGCCGGTCGTCGAACATCAGCCGGCGGCCCGGGTCGGCCAGCCTGAGGTCCTGCGGGAGCCCGGCCAGCAGGGCGTGCGCGGCGGCCGCGTGGGTGGCGGCGACGGGGCCGCCGGCGTGCTCGGACCAGAGCCACTCCGCGTACTTGGCGAAGCCCTCGTTGAGCCAGATGTGCCGCCAGTTCGCGACGGTCACGCTGTTGCCGAACCACTGGTGGGACAGCTCGTGGGCGATCAGCCGCTCGCGCTCCCAGCCGCCGCCGAGGTGGTTGGTCCCGAAGGTGGAGACGCCCTGCGCCTCCACCGGGACGTCCAGCTCCTCGTCCGCGACCACCACCGCGTACTCGCCGAACGGGTACGGCCCGAACACCTCGGTGAAGTACGCCAGCATCTCCGGCTGGCGGCCGAAGTCCCGGGTGAAGGCGGGGACCAGCCGGTCCGGGACGTACCCGGTCTGCGGCACGGACGGGCGGGCGGCCAGCGGCACCGGCCGATAGTGGCCGATCGACACCGTCACCAGGTACGTGGAGGTCGGCGCGCTCTGCTCGTAGACCCAGGTGGTGCTGGACGCGCGGGTGGTGCGGGTGAGCAGCCGGCCACCGGCCACCACGGTGAACGGGGACGGCGTGGTGACCGCTATCTGGTACGTCGCCTTGTCGGCGGGCCGGTCGTTGCACGGGAACCAGGACGGCGCGCCGACCGGCTGGCTGGCCACCAGCGCGCCCTCGGTCAGCTCCTCCCAGCCCAGGCCGCCCCAGGGGCTGCGCACCGGCCGCGGGTTCCCGGTGTAGTGCACCTCGGTGGTGAACGCCGCGCCCGCCGCCAGCGCCTTGGCCGGGCGGATCCGCAGCTTGCCGCCGCGGTGGGTGTAGCGCGCGACCCGGCCGTCCACCAGCACCCGGCCGATCCGGAAGTCGGCGAGGTCGAGCGCGAACTCCGCGAGGCCGGTGTCCGCCACGGCGCTGAGCCGGGCCGAGGCGGCCAGCCGATTCGGCCCGGGCCGGTAGTCCAGCGCCAGCTCGTAGCGGTGGACCCGGTAGCGGTGGTCCCCGCTCTGCGGGAAGTACGGGTCCGGGGTGCCGGCGGCCGCCGGGACGTGCTTGGACTTCACGGGGACGTGCGCTTCCTGAGGGCCGGGACGGGTGGTCACGACGTGGTCTGCCACGCCTCGATGGGGTTGCCCAGCCACCGCGTGTCGGCGGGGACGGACTCGGCGCGCATCACCAGCGAGGCCGGGCCCAGCGTGCTGCGCGCGCCGACCGTGCTGCCGGGCAGCACGATCCCGCCCGGGCCCAGGGTGGCGCCCTCGCGGAGGACCACAGTATCCATCCGCATGATCCGGTCGTGGAAGAGGTGGGTCTGCACCACGCAGCCCCGGTTGATGCTCACGCCGTCCCCGAGGGTGACCAGGTCCGCCTCCGGCAGCCAGTAGCTCTCGCACCACACGCCGCGCCCGACCCGGGCACCGAGCGCCCGCAGCCAGAGGTTGAGCACCGGGGTGCCCGGCACCGCGCCGACCAGCCACGGCACCGCCAGCACCTCGACGAAGGTGTCCGCGAGCTCGTTGCGCCAGACGAAGCCGCTCCACAGCGGGTGCTCCACGGCCCGGAAGCGGCCGACCAGCAGCCACTTCGCGGCCACCGCGACCAGGCAGGCCACCGTGCCGGCGGCCAGCAGCACCAGGCCGGACAGCAGCGCGGCCGCGCCCACCGACCACGCGGCGGACAGCCGCGACAGCGCCGCGGCGGTGACGAGTCCGAGCGCCCCCGAGGCCAGCACCGGCAGCAGCCGGCCCAGCTCGACCAGCCCGCGCGCCCAGAGCAGCCGGGCCGGCGGCTCGTAGGTGAGGCTCTGGTCGGACTGGTCCGCGGCCCGGGGCAGCCGCATCGGCGGCATGCCCAGGTAGGAGCTCCCCTTCTTGGCCTTCGCCGGGGTCGCCGAGAGCACGCCGACCAGGCCGCGCTTGGGCACCGACCGGCCGGGCGCGGTCATCCCGGAGTTCCCGAGGAACGCCCGCTCGCCGATCTTCGCCTCGCCCAGCCGCACCCAGCCGCCGCCCAGCTCGTACGGGGCGATCAGGGTGTCGTCGGCCAGGAACGCGCCGTCGCCGACGGTGGTCAGGCTGGGCAGGGCCAGCACCGTGGAGACCTCGGCGCCGCGGCCGACGCGCATCCCGAGCGCCCGCAGCCACAGCGGCGTGACCAGCCCGGCGTAGAGCGGGAACAGCACCTCCCGGGCCCGGTCCATCAGCTGGGTGACGGTCCAGGCCTGCCACCCGATCCGGCCGTGCAACGGGTGCACGCCGGGGGTGAGGCCGATGCTCAGCACGCGGACGGCGGCCACCAGCTGCGCGGCGTACACCGCGCCGAAGGCCAGCGTGGCCGGCAGCAGGCCGAGCAGGGCGTCGCCGAGGGCCGTGCCGAGGTCGCCGCCCTGCTGGACGAAGCCGGACAGGACGGCGAGGGCGGCCAGCGCGGGCAGCACCGGGAGCAGGCCGACCGCGGTGCCGGCCGCGCCGTACAGCGCGGCCCAGCGGGCCCGGCGGTGCGGGCGCTCCTTGGGCCAGGCCCGCTCGGCGCGGCCCAGCTTGACGGCGGGCGCGCCGCCCCAGCGCTGGCCGGTGGGCACCTGGCCGGTGACGCTGGAGCCGGCCACGACCTGGGCGTGCTTGCCGACCCGGGCGCCGGGCAGCAGGGTCGAGCGGGTGCCGACGACGGCGCCGGAGCCGACCTTGACCTGGCCGACCTCCAGGCGGTCGCCGTCCAGCCAGTAGCCGCACAGGTCCACCTCGGACTCGACCGCGCAGCCGCGGCCCAGCTTCAGCATCCCGGTGACCGGCGGCAGCGAGTGCAGGTCCACCTCGGGCGCGACCTTGGCGCCCAGCGCGCGGGCGTAGCGCACCAGCCACGCGCCGGAGAGCGAGGTGGCGCCGCTGAGCTCGGCGAGCCGCTCGGCGGCCCAGAGCCGCAGGTGGACGCCGCCGCCGCGGGGGAAGCTGCCCGGGCGCAGCCCGTGCAGCAGCAGCCGGGCGCCGCCGGCCGCGATCGCCAGCCGGCCCGCCGGGGTGTACAGCGCGAGGGCGCCCGCGCCGACCGCCCACCAGGAGGCGGTGGGGGCCCACGGGTAGTCGCCGAGGTGGGAGAGCAGGTTCCCGGCGGCCAGCAGGGCCACCGTCCAGCGCAGGCCGACCACGGTGAACAGCGGGATCAGCAGGAGCAGCTGCAGCAGCTTGGCCCGGGTGGGGACCAGGGTGACGGTGCGGGTCTCGCCGCTCTCGGCGGCGGTGCGCTCCAGGTGCCGGGCGAGCTTGCGCAGCGTGGGGTTCTGGTAGACGTCCAGCACGGCGGCGTTCGGGTACCGGGTGCGTAGCAGGGTGGTGAGCCGGGCGGCGGCCAGGCTGCCGCCGCCGATGGCGAAGAAGTCGTCGCGCGGGCCGCCGACCGTCACGCCGAGGATCTCGGACCACTGCTCGGCCAGCCAGGCCTCGGTGCCGTACAGCTGCTCGCTCCGGCCGGTGGTCTCCAGCTCGGGCAGCGGCCAGGGCAGGGCGTTGCGGTCGACCTTGCCGGAGGTGCGGGTGGGCAGGCTGTCGACCGGGGCGAGCAGCGGCACCAGGGCCGCCGGCAGCTCGGCCTGCAGCCGTTCGACGGCCTGCTCGCGGTCGAAGCCCTCCTGGACGACCAGGTAGCCGACCAGCAGCTGGTTTCCGCCGCGCGCGGTGCGCACGGCGGCGGCCGCGCCGGCCACGGCGGGCAGGGCCTGCAGGGCGGCGTCCACCTCGCCGAGCTCGATCCGGCGTCCGCCGAGCTTGATCTGCTCGTCGGTGCGGCCGAGGAAGAGCAGGCCGGCCGGGTCGGCCTGGACGAGGTCCCCGCTGCGGTAGGCGCGCTCCCAGCCGAGCGAGGGCAGCGGGGCGTACTTCTCGGCGTCCTTCTCCGGGTCGAGGTAGCGGGCCAGACCGACCCCGCCGATCACCAGCTGGCCGGTGCCGCCGGCCTCGACCGGCTCGCCGGCCTCGTCGACCACGGCGAGGTCCCAGCCGTCCAGCGGCAGGCCGATCCGCACCGGGCCCTCACCGGTCAGCAGGGCGGCGCAGGCGACCACGGTGGCCTCGGTGGGGCCGTAGGTGTTCCACACCTCGCGACCCTCGGTGACCAGCCGCTGGACCAGTTCGGGCGGGCAGGCCTCGCCCCCGAAGATCAGCAGCCGGACCTCGTTGAGGGACTCGGCGGGCCAGAGCGCGGCCAGGGTGGGGACGGTGGAGACGACGGTGATCTCCTGCTCGGCCAGCCACGGGCCGAGGTCGGCGCCGCTGCGCACCTGGGAGCGCGGGACGGGCACCAGGCAGGCGCCGTGCCGCCAGGCCAGCCACATCTCCTCGCAGGAGGCGTCGAAGGCGACGGACAGGCCGGCCATCACCCGGTCGCCGGGGCCGATCGGCTCGTCCTGGAGGAAGAGCGCGGCCTCGGCGTCGACGAAGGCGGCGGCGTTGCGGTGGGTGACGGCCACGCCCTTGGGGCGGCCGGTGGAGCCGGAGGTGAAGATGATCCAGGCGTCGTCGGCCGGGGCGGGGAGGCGGTCGTCGGCGGGTGCGCGCTCCGTGGTGACGCTGAGGGCGCGGTCGGCGCCGAGCACCGCGGCCACCCCGGCCTCCCCGAAGACCAGCTGGGCGCGCTCGTCCGGGTCCTCGGCGTCCACCGGGACGTAGGCGGCGCCGGCGGCGAGCACGGCCAGGATGGAGACGTACAGGTCGTTGGTGCCGGAGGGCACCCGCACGCCGACCCGGTCGCCGGGGCCGATCCCGGCGGCGGCCAGCCGGCGGCGCAGCTGCTCGACCTCGGTGACCAGGGCGCGGTAGCTGAGCACGCGGCGCCCGTCGTCCAGGGCCGGCTCGTTGGGGTGGGCCCGGACGGTGGCGTCCAGGACGTCGACCAGGGTGCGCGGTGCGGGGGCCGGGCGGCCCGGCAGCACGGCTCGTTCCGGCAGGGTGCGGGGCGGCGTGGCGTACTGCTCCGGATGGTTCGGTTCAGCGGTCATGACAGCCGTGCGCTCCTCGTCCTCGCCCCGTTCCGACCGATGTCCGGCCTGGGGGGCGGTGGGAGAACTCACCCGGTCGGGTGACCCCACTCCGGGGCCGGAGCGGACAACCCGACCGATGGTAGTCCTGCCCCGGACGATCCGTCTGGGTCGACACTCGACCCAACTGGGCTGGAACTGGCCGAATCTGACGCTTCGTCAGTCAACAACTGAGGCTTACCGTGAGTGATGTGACGACGCGTCAGTCGAATTGACGGATCGTCAGATCGAATTCTCCATCGTGATCCACACCACAGTGAATGCTGCTCCTTTCGGGTGGATGCCCCGCGCTGCGCCCGCCGGCCGGCCCCGGAGGGGGCCTTCCGACGGGCGCTCCGTGGGCTCCGGCCGGTCAGCCGAAGTGGTGCAGGTGCTCATGGAGGAAGGCCTCCATGGTACGCGGGAGGCGTCCGGTCAGGCGGGCGAAGGTGTCGTCCGGGGCCTCCGGGCGGACCACCGCGAGCTGCTGGATCTCCACCACGTGGGCCGCCAGCCAGGGCGGCATCCCGCCCCGCTCGACCAGGTGGGCGTACAGTCCGGCCGGGGTCAGGTCCACGTACTGCACCGGCCGGTCGAGCAGGCGGCCCAGCAGTGCGGTGAGCTCCGGGTAGCCGTACGCCCGGCCGCCGGTGAGCGGGTACGTCCGGCCGGCCAGCTCCGGGCGGGTGAGCACCTCGGCGGCGGCGTCGCCGATGTCCCGGACGTCGACGTAGTTGCAGCGGGCCTGGCCGAGGGCGCCGTGCACCACCCCGGCCGCGGCGATCCCGGGGGCCAGGAGCAGCAGCTTCTGCATGAACGCGTAGGGCCGCAGCACGGTCGCCGTGGCGCCGGAGGCGCGCAGCCGCTCCTCGACCAGGTGGTGGCCGCGGGAGACCGCGACCGGGGAGTCCGGCTCGGCGGCGGGTGCGGAGACCTTGACGACGTGCTCCACGCCGCTCTCCAGCGCCACCTCGATGGCGGTCAGCTCGTGCTCCAGCTGGAGCGGGCCGTTCGCCATGGTGAGGAACAGCTGGTGGGCGCCGCGGAAGGCCTCGCGCAGCGAGTCCGGATCGGCGGCGTCGGCGTGGGCCGTCTCGGTGAGCGCCAGGGTGCGGTCGTCGAGACCGGCGGCGAGCCGGGCGGGGTCGCGGCTGAGCGCGCGGGTCGGCACGCCGAGGTGGGCGAGGCTGCGCAGGGTGGCGCCGCCGGTGGCGCCGCCGGCGCCCATGATGACGATCATGAGGTCTGTCCTTCGGGCTGGGGGTGGGTGGGGATCCGGTGCTGCGGGGGCCGGGCCGGGCGGCTGCCGCGCCATCGCCAGGTGATCACGGTGGTCGCGATCGCCGAGGAGAGCGGCAGGTCGACCGGGAGGCGGCCGGGCCACGGGCTGTCGGCCAGCGCCGGCAGCTGGGGCAGCCAGTGCGCGGCGGCCAGGCCGACGGCCAGGGCGAGCGCGGTGGCGGGCAGGGCGAACAGTGCGGCCAGCAGGGCGCGCGGCGGCCGGCGGGTCCAGGAGTGCGCGGGCCGCCTGCGCAGCGCGGCGCCGACCAGGGCCGCCACGAGGGCGGAGGTGCCGCCGATCGTGGTGGCCGCGGCGACCACCAGCTCCGGCTGCCGGGAGACGGCCCCGCCGATGCCGGCCGTCACGGCGGGCATCGCGTACGAGACCAGGACCTCGCGCCACAGGGTGAACGGCGGCGGCGCGCCGGGTGCCTTCTTGCTCGCGGGTGCCTTCTTGTTCACGGGTGACTCCTCGGGGTGATGGGCTGCCTGGCCATTATTGATTAGGTGCCTAACTATTGGGGCGTGAAAAGGGCGGGCCGCCCGAGGGGGCCCGCCGGGTCGGCCCGGGCCGGCGCGGCCGGGGCCGGTTCGGCCGGTTCGGTCCGTCGGGTCCGGGTGGCCGGTCCGGTCAGTCCGCGGTCAGCGCGTCGGCACCCGCGACCACCCGGGCCAGCAGGTCGAGGAAGACGGTGCGCTCCTCGACCGAGAGGTCGCCGACCAGGGCCTGCATCCGGGTGAAGTGCTCCGGGGCCAGGTCGCGCAGCTTCTGCGCGCCGCGCGCGGTGAGGACCACCACGTTGCCGCGGCCGTCCTCGGTCGACGGGCGGCGGGCCACCAGGCCCTCCCGTTCCAGGCCGTCGACCAGGCCGGTGACGGTCGCCCGGGAGACGCCGAGGCTCGCCGCGAGCTGGGAGGGCGACTTCTCGCCGCCGTGGTCCTCCAGATCGGCCAGCAGGCGGTAGCGGCCGGTGGAGAGCCCGAAGCGGGCGAAGTGCACCTCCCCGGCCTGGCCGATCCGGGCGCCCGCCGCCATCAGCCGGGCCGCCACCAGGACGGCCTGCGGGTCGGCCGTCAGGCCGTAGCGGGCGATCTGGCGGCGTGCCTGGTCCAGGGTGGGAGCGCCGGTGCCGGTGCCGGGGTGCTGCGTCATGGAAGTAGTATGGCGCCTAATCAGATATCCGGTCAAGCCCGGGGGTGACGGCCTCGACCGCAGCGCCCGCCGCGGCGGTCAGTGCGAGACCGCCAGGGCCCGTGCCGCCGCCGTCGGCGAACTCCGGTGCCGTCAGGGTCTGTTCGGGTCCGGTCCGGACCTCCGGTCGAGGGGGAGGCGGTGGCGGTCGACGCGGTGGCCGGGCGGGCCCACCGGCACGCCACGGAGGGCCTCCGGCGGTGCGTCGGATCGGTCACCATGGGGGACGGTCGGCGATCCGAGGGGAGGGCGAGCGAGGGTGGGGACGTCCCGGACGGGCGACCGGAGCGGTCCGGAGGAGGTCGGACCCGTGCCGTGGCTGGTGCTGGCCTGCCTGGTCGGGCTGCTGCTGGCCCACGTCGTGCTGACGAACTTCACCGAGGAGCTGCGGGCCGCGCTGTGGGGCGAGCCCGGGACGGTGGTCCGAGCAGAGTGCCGGACGTACGACAACACCGTGGCCAACGCGGGGACGTCGACGTCCTGTTCGGGCACCTTCACCCCGGAGGGCGGCGGCCCGTCGTTCGACGTCCACGTCGAGGGCGACGTCGGCTCGCAACCGGTCCGTGCGTGGCTGGTGGACGGTGCGTCGGGCGCCGCGTACTTCTCGCCGACGGTGTGGGCGGGGGTGCTCCCGGTGGGGCTCTCCCTCCTCCTGGCCGGACTCCCGGCGGCGGTCGCGGTGGGGTACGCGCGCCGCGTCCGCGCACAACGCTCCGGAGACCGCGTACAACGCCCCGGAGACCGCCGTCGAGGACCGGACCCGGGGCAGGAGTGAGGCGAGGGCGGCGGCCCCCTCCGGACCCCGGTCCGCGGGGTGTCCCCGATTCGGGTGAAGGTTCGTCCACCGGGCGACGCAGTGGCGGGCGGGCGCCGTAGCCTCGAGTGCCGACCCGGCGCGACGAGTTGCGCGATCCGGTTCGGAGCCGCCCGAACTCGCCGCACCGGAAGGGTCGTCGACAGAATGACACGCTCCTCGGACAGCAACGACGCACCGGCCGGCGGGCCCTCCCGCCGCGGGCTGCTCAAGATCGGCATCGGCGTCGCGGTGGGGGCTGGGGCCCTCGGCTCCGGCGCCCCCGCGGCGCTCGCCGGCGGCCCCAACGACCCGACGGGCCCGACCATCGCCGTCAAGGTGAAGAACCTCAGCGGCCCCGTCGAGACCGGTCCGTTCGCCGCGCCGTGGACCGACCTCGGGATCCCCGTGCGCTGCCCGGACGGCACCATGCTCTTCGTCTGCGGCGACACCTTCGACGGCGACCGGGTCGGCTCGGCCGACTGGCGGGCCCCGGTCGGCCTGCGCTCCAGCAGCGCGGACCCGAACAACCTGCGCATCGACGGCAGCGTCGGCGGCGGCCACGCGAACAGCCTCGTCGACGAGCCGCACAACCCCGTCGGCGACGGGTTCACCACGGCGATCCCGTCCGACGTCTTCGTCGTCGACGGCGTGCTGTACATGCACCTCATGCGCGGCGTCATCTACGACACCCACCACACCGACTTCTGGCGCTCCACCGACAACGGCGAGACCTGGGAGTACCTCTGCCAGTGGCCGGGCGACCTGTACGGAGGTCAGTTCCAGCAGAAGACGTACGCCGTGGCCGACGACGGCTACTGCTACGTCCTGTCCACGGTCTTCAACCGCGAGGTGGAGTCGGGGATGCTGCTGCACCGGGTGCGGCAGGACGGCCTCGGCGATCCGGGCGCCTACGAGCCGTGGGGCTTCGCCGACGGCGGGTGGAGGTGGGGCGCGCCCGCCCCGACGACCGTCCTCGGCACCCGCAGGTGGGGCGAGACGTGCTTCCGCGCGATGGACGGCAAGTACGTCCTGACCTGGCTGAACACGGCCCCGCTGTCGATCAGGGCGATGGTCTTCCCCCTCCCGACCTCGGACCTGACCAGGACGCTGGAGCAGACCATGATCCTCCCCGGTACCCCGGGGCAGGAGGTCGGCAACCTCGTCGCCAGCCCGTACGGCGGCTTCGTCGTCCCCGGCTCGACGTTCGGGGACTTCCACATCGTCGTCAGCCAGTGGTACGACCCGACGAACTACCGGATCATGCAGTACCGGGTCGCCATGCTCTCCTGAGCCCGTCGCGGGCCCCCGGGGTCCGCCGGAGTTCACCGCGGTCCGCCGGAGTTCACCGCACGGCCCGGGCGGCGTGCGGGGGAGCGGGATCGAGTCGTACGGGAACGGATCGGCGCCGCGTCGCGTCTCGACAGGGGACGAACGGGCGTGGACCGGGCCCGGCCGACGGGCGTGAACGGCCCTGCGGGCACCCGGACACCGCGCCCGGTGGCGACGAGGACAGCGGGAGACAGGGATGAATTCGAGTGCGAGCCGGCGCGGCGTTCTCACCGGGGCGGCCGCGGCGGCCCTCGCCGTCGCCCTCCCCACCGGCGGCCGGGCGTTCGCCCGGGGCGTGGACGGGAACGGGAACGCGGACGGGGACGCGGTCGGGCGGCGGCTGCGCGCCCTGGAACAGGCGCACTCCGCGCGGCTGGGGGTCTTCGCGCACGACACCGGCACCGGCCGGACGGTGTCGTACCGGGCCGACGAGCTGTTCCCGATGTGCTCGACCTTCAAGACCGTCGCGGTGGCCGCGGTGCTGCGGGACCTCGACCGCGACGGCGAGTTCCTCGCCGAGACGATCACCTACACCGCGCAGGACGTCGCGGACTCCGGCTACGGCCCGGTGACCGGCCTGCCCGAGAACCTCGCCGGCGGCATGACCGTGGCCGCGCTGTGCGCCGCGGCCATCGACCACAGCGACAACGCGGCGGCCAACCTCCTGCTCCGGGAACTCGGCGGACCGGACGCGGTGACCCGCTTCTGCCGCTCGATCGGGGACGGCGTGACCCGGCTCGACCGGTGGGAGCCCGCCCTGAACTCGGCGGAGCCGGGGCGGGTGACGGACACCTCGAGCCCGCGGGCGCTCGGCCGGACCTACGCGCGGCTCGCTCTCGGGGACGCCCTCGACGGGCCGGACCGGCAGCGCCTGACCGGGTGGCTGCGGGGCAACACCACCAGCGGCAAGCGCTTCGGGGCCGGGCTGCCCGCGGGTTGGGTCCTCGCGGACAAGACGGGCACCGGCAGCTACGGCACCACCAACGACGTGGGCCTCACCTGGCCGCCCGGCCGCGCGCCGATCGTCCTGGCGGTCCTCTCCACGAAGCGCGACGCCACCGCGGGGGCGGACGAACCGCTGGTCGCCGCCACCGCCGAGCTGCTGGCGGCGACGCTCGCCTGATCCTGACCTGACGGGACGGCGGCCGCCCGGGAGGCGCCGCCCCACGGACGGCCGGACGCCGGGGCGCGTCCGGCCGTCCGGCGCGTCGGGGAGGAGGGCCGAGCTCCGCCGAGCGGCCGCCCGCGGCGATCGCTGATGGTCGGTCGGCTGAGTCATCATCAGGTCAATCAACCGTCAAGTTGCGCCATTCACAGAATAATCGGGCGCCCTAAGGGGTGGTGCGCAAAAGATTTGCGGTGCTTCCAGGTCTTCACACGGACTTCTCAGACTGACAGGCTGGGGCCGCCCTTTTCAGTACGGAGGAGGTTCCTTGTCCCGTATATCCACGCTGGCCGGAGCAGTCACCTGCGCCCTCGCCCTCGTCACCGGAACCGCCGTCGCGGCGTCGGCGGCACCGATCGACCAGATACCCGGTGCGGCGGCCGAGGCGAAGGTCGACCCTGTCAACTGGACCCCGTGCAACCCGGATCCGACCAAGCCGGACCCGGGCATCTACGACTGTGCCGTCTACCCCGTGCCGCTGGACTACGACAACCCGTCCGGTGAGAAGGTCGGCATCGCGATGATGCGGCGGCGCGCGAGCGACCCGTCGAAGCGGATCGGCTCGCTGTTCCTCAACCCCGGCGGCCCCGGCGGCAGCGGTTACCTGTGGGCGACCACGACGCGCTTCGGCACCGAGGTGCAGTCCCGGTTCGACCTGGTCGGCTTCGACCCGCGCGGTGTGGCCCGGAGCAACCCGCTCAAGTGCTTCAAGACCCAGGAGGACGCCGACGCGGTCAACAACCGCATGGTCGGCGTGCCGGTCACCAAGGCCGAGATCGCCGAGACGCTGGACGCCGACCAGGACTACACCGACGCGTGTAGCAAGAACGCCGGCCCGCTGATCGAGCACATGTCGACCATCAACGTGGTGCGCGACCTGGACCGGATGCGCCGCGCCGTCGGTGACTCCAAGCTCACCTTCGCCGGCTTCTCCTACGGCACCCTGATCGGCTCGACCTACGCCAACATGTACCCGAACAAGGTGCGCGCGATCATCGTCGACGGCAACGTCGACCCCGACCTGCGCCTGCACGACGGCCTCGAGTACGATCGGCAGCGGGCGGGCGGCTTCGAGCTGGCCCTGGACGAGTTCCTGAAGCGCTGCCAGGCGGCCGGTGCCCCGCGCTGCGCCTTCGGCGAGGGCGACACCCGGGCCAAGTTCGACCAGCTGCGCGACCACCTGCGGACCAGCCCGGTCAACCTGCCCAACGGCAGCCAGGTGACGCTGAGCACCTTCACCAGCGAGGTGGCCAGCGCGCTGTACTCGCAGGCCAAGCTGGCGCCGCTGGCGAAGTCGCTGCAGGCGACCTACCAGCTGACCCAGAAGCCGGCCGCGGCCGCCCTGGTGGCGCCGAAGGCGAACGTCGCGGACGACGACGCCAACCTGCTCGCGGTCAACGCGCCGCGGGCGCTGCGGGAGGCTCCGGCGGACTCCGAGTACACCGCCGACGACTCCTACATGGGCGTCAACTGCCAGGACAAGCCGTACCCGTCGAACGACCGGACCTTCGCCAACGTGGCCAAGGCCTGGGAGAAGGCCTCGCCGACCTTCGGCCGCTACCAGGCCTTCGACGCGCCGGCCTGCGCGAGCTGGCCGGCCCCGGCCCGGGACGCCGAGCGCTTCACCGGCCCGTGGAACAAGAAGACCTCGAACACCGTGATGGTGATCGGGAACCTCTACGACCCGGCCACCCAGTACAAGTTCGCCCAGCGGATGCAGCAGGAGCTGGGCAACGCCGTGCTGGTGAGCGTGGACTCGATCGAGCACTGCGCCGTCGGCCGCAGCAAGGCCCTGAACGCGCTCGTCACCCGCTACCTGGTGGACGGCACCGCGCCGCAGCCGGGCCAGCTGCTGAAGCCGGACGCGGAGATCTTCCCGGCGGTCTGAGCGGTGGCCACCCCCGCACGGTAGACGCGTGCGGGCGGACGCGGTGGTCGGCGGTCCCGCCGGCCACCGCGTCCGTGTTCTCCGCACGGCACCGCGGAAGGCCGCCGCGCGAAATACGGCGGACCGGGAAACGGCGCCCGGAGTATCGTGCCGCGCATTCGGCGGTGGATCGTCGTCGAACCTCGCGGGGGAGCGATACCGGGCCGTCGCCGAGAATGCGGCCCGCGTCACCGACAAGGGGCCGTCGAGCCGCCGACGCCCCGAATTCCCGCCCGCCCGGGTCGGCCCTGCTGTACGGGTGCGAACAGGGGGGGGCGTCCGGCGCGGCCCCGGGGCCGCCGGTGCCCCCGCCCGCCCGCCACCGGATGCGCGAGCCGGTGGCGGGGCGCAGGGTCGAGGTAGGCGCGGGCGAAGCGGCCCCGCCGAGGGGCGTGCGTGGACGACGGCCCGGCCGGGCGGAGTGAGGCGGGAGCATGGGCGGAGTGATCGTGCTGGTCGAGCTGGAGCCGTCCACCGAGGTGCTGGACGCGGGCGAGGTGGAGGTGGGTGCCCGGGTGCGCTGGGTGCACGCGGCGCCACCCGATCCGGAGGTGCCCGAGGACCCGGGGCCGCGCACCTTCTGCGGGGTGGACACGGCGGGCCTGGAACGGGAGCCGTACCGGCCGGCCGGGCCGGGCGAGCCGTGGTACCCGCCGTCCCAGCGCACCCGGCGCTGCCGGGACTGCGAGGCCGCGCTCAGGGCGGCCTGACCGCGGCCCCCGGCCGGGACGGCGTGCCTGCCGGGCCCGCGGCCCCGCCCCGTCCGGCCCCGCCCCGCCCGCCCGTGGGCCCCCGCTACGCGGCCTGCTCGGTCGCTTCCTCGACGATCCGGCCGTCCCGGAGCTCGATCACCCGGTCGGCGAGTTCCATCAGCGTCGGGTCGTGGGTGGCGACCAGCACGGTGACGCCCTCGCTGCGCACCACGGCGCGCAGCAGCTGCATGATCGAGCGGCCGGTCTCCGAGTCGAGCTGGCCGGTGGGCTCGTCGGCGATGATCAGTCCGGGCTCGTTGGCGAGCGCGCGGGCGATGGCGACGCGCTGCTGCTGGCCGCCGGAGAGCTCGCCGGGCCGCTGGTCGGCGTGGTCGGCGAGGCCGACGAGGGCCAGCAGGGTGTGGGCGCGCCGCTCGCGCTCGGCGGCGGGGACCTTGCGCAGCCGCATCGGCACGCCGACGTTCTCGGCGGCGGTGAGCATCGGGATGAGGCCGAAGGACTGGAAGACGAAGCCGATCCGTTCCCGGCGCAGGGCGAGCCGGCCGTCCTCGTCGAGGTCGGCGAGGTCGGTGCCGTCCAGGGCGATGGTGCCGCCGGTCGGTGCGTCCAGGCCGCCGACCAGGTTGAGCAGCGTGGTCTTGCCGGAGCCCGACCGGCCCTTGAGCGCGGCGAGTTCGCCGCGGCCGACGGCGAAGGTGACGCCGCGCAGGGCGTGCACCGTCCGCTCGCCGGTGCCGAAGCTCCGCCGGAGGCCGGTGACCTCCACCATGGGCGTGGTGGTGGCGGCCTGGTGCTGCGTCATACGGCGTCCCCCCGTGTGCTTCTCTGTCCAGTGTCAACGGATGTCGCGGCGCCCGGGGTTCACCCCTCGGGAAGTCGATTCCGGGAGTCCGGATTCGCTCCGCCAAGGGGGCTTCGCGGGGCCGCAGTTGTGATGTGTTCATGGTGTACCGAGAGCCGCCGCGGATGCGGATGCCCGCCGGTGCAAGGAATTTGCTCATCACTTACTTGATTCGCGCAAGTCCCTTCCGTTCCTGGATCGAATCTGACAGAGTCGTCCGCTATCCGGTGATCAAATGCCGGTGATCACTTCATCGATGTGCCCATTCTGTGTCCATCTGTGACCAGTCCGTGTTCGGATCGGGTCGGTGGACGGGGCCGGGGTGCTACCGGGGGCGTAGAACCGGGGGAGGAACGAGATGCTCGGCTTCGTCGTGCGCCGACTGCGCGGGCGACTGCCGCTGGCCGGCGCCGTGCTGCTGACCGTGCTGATCACCACGGCGGTGCTCACCGCACTGGTCGCGTTCGACCGCGGCGTCGGCGAGGCCGGCCTGCGGCAGGCGCTCCAGGGCCCCGGCCACGCGCGCACCACCGTCGTGGTGACCGCCGAACACGGCCTGGACCGGCGCGCGCAGGACGAGGCGGAGCTCGCCGCCTACCGCGGCCGGCTCTTCGGCGACCTGCCGGTGCACACCGACGGCATGCTGCGCAGCCGCTCCTACGGCCTGCCCGGCAGCGCCACCGGAGCCGACGGTGCCGCCGCGGGCGGGCAGGGCCACCCGGCGCAGCCCGACCTGACCCTGCTGGCCACCGTCGACCGCGGCCGCACCCGGCTGGTCGGCGGCGACTGGCCCACCGCCGCCTCCGGCCCCGTCCGCTCCGCCGCCCCGCAGGTCGCCGTCCCCCAGACCACGCTGGCCCGGCTCGGCCTCACCGCCCAGTCGCTGCCCGCCGAGGTCCGGCTGGCCGACCGGCTCGACGGCACACCGCTGACCGTCCGCGTCACCGGCGTCTACCGGATCACGGACCCGGGCGACCCGTACTGGCGCACCGACCCGGTCGGCGGCCACGAGGTCGAGGTCGGCGGCTTCACCACCTACGGCCCGATGATGGTCGACGAGAGCGCCTTCACCACCGGCGGACTCGTGCAGAACAGCCGCGGCTGGCTGCTCGACGCCGACTTCACGGGCGTCTCGCAGTCCGCAGCCGAGGCGACCGGCGCGCGCGCCCGGGCCCTCGCCGACGACCTGCGGACCCGCGCCGGGCTCCAGGCCAGGACCGAACTGCCGGACGTCATACGCGAGTTGTCCGACAGTCTGGTGGTCGCCCGGTCCACCCTGCTGATCGGCGCACTGCAGCTGTCCGTGCTCGCCGCCGCCGCCCTGCTGCTGGTGGTCCACCTGATCGCGACCCGGCAGGAGGGCGAGGACGCCCTGCTCGCCGCACGCGGCGCCTCCGGCGCCCGGCTGGGCGCCTTCACCGCCGTGGAGTCGCTGCTCCTCGCCCTGCCCGCCGCCCTGGCCGCACCGGTGCTGACCCCGCTCCTGGTCCGCGCCTTCACCGGGGTCGGCCACAACCGCACGGTGACCATGGACACCGGCGTCCACTGGCAGCTCTGGCCGGTCGCCGGAGCCTGCGCCCTCGCCTGCATCCTGCTCGCCACCGTGCCCGGCCTGGTGCGCGGCGCCGGCGCCGCGCTGCGCCGCCGGGCCGGCGGCCGGCAGGCGCTCGTCTCCGGCGTCGCCCGCAACGGCGGCGACCTCGCCGTCCTCGCCCTGGCCGTCCTCGCGTACCAGCAACTCACCCAGTACGGCGGCGGGTTGTCCCCCGACTCCTCCGGCCGGCTCGGCGTCGACCTGCTGCTGGTGGCCACCCCGACCCTGGCACTGTGCGCCGGCACCCTGGTCGTGCTGCGCCTGCTGCCCTACGTCGCCCGGCTCGGAGCCCGGGTGGCCGCCCGCGGCCGCGGCCTCGGCCCAGCCCTGGTCGGCTGGGGCCTGGCCCGCCGGCCCGCCCGCGCCACCGGACCGGTGCTGCTGCTGGTGATGGCCGTGGCCACCGGTGTCCTGGCGCTCGGCCAGCACGCCACCTGGACCGCCTCCCAGCGCGACCAGGCCGCCTTCGGCACGCTCGGCGGCCTGCGGATCTCCGCGTCGCACAACTCCCTGATGGGCCAGGGCGGCCGCTACGGCGCGCTGCCCGGCGGCGACCGGCTCGTCCCCGTGGTGCGCGAGGAGCAGTCCCTGCCCAACGGCGCCGGAGAGCTGCTCGCCGTGGACGCCGCAGCCTTCGCCGCCCGCGTCCCGGTCCGCCCCGACCTGCTCGCCGGACACACCCGCGAGGAGCTCTTCCCGCCGCTCGCCCAGCCCGCCCCCACCGGGACGCAGACCGGGCTGCCACTGCCCGGCACGCCGCTGCGGATCGACGCGGACGTCTCCGTGCGCCAGCAGGACCACGTCGGCCTGATGGCCGTGGTCCGCCCCGAGGTCCGGCTGCTGCTGCGGGACCGCTTCGGCTTCGTCCACAAGGCCCCGCTGGGCACCGTGCTGCCCGACGGCGAGAGCAGGACCTCGGCCTCGCTCGCCACCCTGGTCGACGCCCCGATCGGCTCGCCCGCCGCCCCGCTGACCCTGGTGGGCGCCCTGGTCTCCTTCAGCGACTCGGCCGACGGCGAGCTGACCATCCGCCACCTCGCCGTCTCGGACACCGCCGACGGCCCCGCGACGGCCGTGCCGGTGCCGACCGGGTTCGGCTGGACGGCCGTGGCGCCCGACGTCCACGCCAACCCGGAGGTCAAGGCCGGACCGGCGGCCGAGGTCGGCGCCGAACCGGCCGGCGCCGAGCGGCTGTTCACCGTCCGCTACCGCTTCGCCGACGGCCGCGGCGAGGCCCTGCGCGCCACCCTCGCCCCGGCCGGGACGACCGCGCCGTCGAAGGTCGACGGCGTCGCCACCCACGACTACCTGACCGCCGCGGGCGCCTCCGTCGGCGACACCGTCCAGGTGCCGTTCGCCGGCATCATCATCCCGGTCAGGATCACCGCGGCGGTCGACGCCCTCCCGGTCTCGGGCCGCAGCGCCGTGGCGGTCGACCTCGCCACCGTCTCCCGACTGATCGCCGCCCAGGGCCGGGAGATGCCCGGCCGCGCCGAATGGTGGCTGCCCGCCGACGGACCGGGTGACCGGACCCCCGCCGAGGCCGCCGCCGTCCTGCGCGCCGCCCCCGGCGCGCAGGACGTCCGGCTCTACGACGAGGCCGTCGGGGACCTCCTCGGCGACCCGGTCGGAGCCGCCCCGCAGAGCGCACTGACCGTCATCGCGGTGGTCACCGCCGTCCTCGCCGCGATCGGCTTCGGCGCCGCCGTGGCCGGCTCCGCCCGCGAACGCTCCCGGGACTCCGCGCTGCTGCTCGCGCTGGGCACGTCGCGCCGGCAGATCGCCCGGACCGTCGCCGCCGAACAGGCCGTCCTGGTCGCTCTCGGCGGGGTCGTCGGCCTGGGACTGGGCGCGCTCCTCGTCCACCTGATCGTGCCGCTCGTGGTGCTCACCCCCGCCGCCCGGCGCCCGATGCCCGAGGTGCTGATCGACCTGCCGTACGGGCAGGCGCTCCTGCTCGCGGCCGCGATCGCCGTCGTCCCCCTGCTGTCGGCCTTCCTGATGGGACGCCGCCGTCGAGACGTGGCCGCCCGACTGCGCCACGTGGAGGAGATGTGACCACCAAGGCCGGCACCAGCGTGCCCGAACCGTCGACCGACCACCGCCCGGCGCCCTGGGTCCGCACCCGGCTGCGCTCGGCCCCGGTGGCCGCCCTGCTCATGGCGGCGCTCACCCTCGTCACGGTCTTCCTCGCGGCCGCCTTCCCGCGCGCCGCCGACCGGGGCGCCGACGACGCGCTGCGCCGGTTCGTCCACGACCGCGGCGTCAACGTCACGAGCCTGCACGCCACCACCAAGGCGAGCCCGGAGGCGCGGGCCGCCGACCTGGACGCCGTGCGCGACCGGATGGTCGAGCGGATCGGCCAGGAGCTCACGCTCACCCGGGACGGCGAGCAGGTCGGCACCCGCGCCAAGGCCGGCCACCCGATGCTCAACGACGGGTACGACCGGCCCAACCTGCTCCCGCCGGGGCTCAACCTGGTCTACCTGCAGGGTCTCGCCGAACACGCCACCCTCGTCGACGGCGGCTGGCCCGGCGCGCCCGGCGACGGCCCCCTCCCGATCGTGGTCAGCCAGCAGGCCGCGGAGACCATCCACATCAAGGTCGGCGACCTCGTCGACAACGGCGAGAGCCTGCGCGGCCAGGCCCGCACCAAGGTCGTCGGGATCTACCGGCCCGACGACACCGCGGACCGGTTCTGGGACGCGATCGACTGCCCGGAACGCGCCTGCCTGGTCGTCAACTCCGAAGGCGCCGCCTCCTGGCGGACCACCGGATTCGCCGGCGGCGACGGCCGCTCCGCCCTGCTCGCCTGGGGCAACGGAGGGGAGGACTTCTGGCGCCTGCCGCTCGACCCGCACGCCCTGCGCGCCGACCGGCTCACCGCGACCCGCACGTCCCTCGGCTCCTTCATGACCGGCCCCGGCGCCAGCTCCATCGTCGCCGCCACCGGCCGCCCCGACCTGCACGTCGTCTCCTTCATGCCCGAGGTCTTCACCTGGGCCATCGCGCGCTACGAGGCCGCCGCCCCGCTCGCCGCGATCGGCCCGGTCGGCGTCGCGGGCGTCGCCGCCGTCGTCCTGTGCCTCGCCGCCGCGCTCACCGGCGACCGGCGCACCGCCGAGGTCAGGCTGCTGCGCGCCCGCGGCGGCTCGCGCACCGGCATCCTGCTGCGCCTGCTCGGCGAGGGCGCCGTCGCCGTGCTGCCCGCCGCCGTCCTCGCCACCACGCTCGCCCTGGTGCTGCTGCCCACCCCGCGCTGGGGAGCCGCCGTGCTCGCCGCCCTGGCCACCGCCCTGCTCGCGGTGCTGGCCTTCCCGGTGCGCGCCGCCGTGCTGCTCTCCGGCCCCCGGGGCGCGGGCGGCCGGCGCCGGGTCGTCGGTGAACTCGCCGTGCTGGCCGTCACCGTCGCCGCCGTCGCCGAGGTCCGCCACCGCGGCGTGGCCCCGGCCGGCACCGGACTGGACCCGCTGCTGATCACCGCACCGCTGCTGCTCGCACTCACCGGCGGGCTGCTGCTGGCCCGGATCCAGCCGCTCGTGATCGGCCGGCTCGCCGCCCTCGCCGGGCGCGGTCGCGGCCTGGTCGGCTTCCTCGGCCTGGCCCGCGCCGCCCGCGACACCGCGGGGCGCCGCCGACCCTCCGCGCTGCCCCTGCTCGCCCTGCTGCTCGCCGTCACCACGGCAGGATTCGGCGCCACCGTGCTCGACGGCGTGGACAACCTGCGGCTGCGCGCCGCGCGGGTCTCCGTCGGCGGCGACGCCGCGGTCGGCGTCCCGATCTCGACGACCCTGCCGGAGGCCTTCACCACGGCGGCCGCCGCGCTGCCCGGGGTGCGCGCCGCCACCGGGATCTGGATCGAGAACCAGACGTTCATCCTCGGGACCGACCGCGGCGCCACCCAGGCCACCACCGTCGTGGTCGAACCCGCGGCGTACGCGGAGATCGCCAGGACCGTCGGGCTCGGCCGGTTCGACCCCGCGGTGCTGGCCGGCGCCCCCGGCGGCCCGGACACCCCGGTGCCCGCGCTGTTCAGCGCGGGCCTCGCCAAGCAGCTCTCCGGCGGCCCGTACCGGCTGCGCACGCCCAACGGCGGGGAGCTGCTCACCACCGTCGCCGCAACCGTCACGGACACCCCCGCCATCCCGGACGCGGTCAACGCCTTCGTGGTGCTGCCGGCCGGCCCCGCCACCGCCCGGCTGCCCGAACTCAAGCGGATGAACAACTGGCTCGCCGTCGGTGACGTCGACCCCGGCCGGCTCCGCGCGCTGTTCGCCGAGCACGGCATGGGGGAGGCGGTCGGCATGGCGAAGCGCCTGCGCGACGAGGCCACGGCGGCCAGTCACGATCCCGGCGGGGTACCCGTCGGGTACAAGGTGCGCACCAGCCGCGAGGCGGCCGCCGAGCTGGCCGCCGACCCGCTGCAGCGCTCCGCGGGGCGGCTGTTCTGGGCCGCGATCGCCGCCGGTGCCGGATTCGCCCTGCTCGCCGTCATGCTGACGCTGCTCCGGGCCGCGCCCGACCGCGCGGCGCTGCTC
>NZ_JBITCO010000024.1:0-117529 GCF_044453265.1 Kitasatospora sp. NPDC051705
GCGCCGGCGGCCCCCCCCCCCCACCGCCCCCCCCCCAACCCCCCCCCCGCCGGGGCCGGGGGGGGGCGGGGGGGCCCCGGGGGGGCGGGGGCGGCGGGCGCCCCCCCCCCCCCACCCCCCACGCTCGTGGCCCGCGTCGTGACGGAGTCCGGTGCCGACCGACGCTACCGGTCACGGTGTGAACGGCGGGCGAGGGTGCCGAGGCCGACCACCGTGAGGGCGGTGGTGAGCAGGACCGCGGTGGCCCAGAACAGGTCGGTGCCGAGGTCGATCTCCTCGGGCCGCTTCGGTCTCGCGGTGCCGTCGAGGGCGAGACGGACGGTGACCTGGTCGCCGACCCGCAGGGTCTGGACGCGCTGGTTGAGGCGCCCGCCGGGGACGGGGGTGCCGTCGGCGGTCACCAGGGCGTAGTCCCAGGAGGGGTTGCGGGTGCCCGGGGTGCGTTCCACGCCGGTGATGCGGGCGGTCACCGTCGGCCCGCTGCTCAGCACCACGTCGTCGCGGACGTTTCCCGCCGCGGCGGCGGCCACCAGGAGCACGAGCGGGGCGATCAGGGCGGCGAGGCAACCCGGGGTCCCGCCGGCGAGCCTGCCGAGGCCCGCCGACAGGCCGGCCGTGCACAGGAGCAGGACGCCCAGGCCGGCCGGCCAGCCGTGGGACCCGTAGGCGGCCGCGGTGGCGACGATCGACAGCGGTGCGGCCAGTGCGAGGACGATGGTCAGCCCGACGGAGCCGCGGCGGGGTCCGGGCCCGGGACGCGGGGCGGCGGCCGTCATCCGAAGGCCTGGCGGATGGTGTCCCACTGGTCGGGGGGCAGGGCGTCGCGGCTCTCGTCGCGGGGAGGGTGGAAGGAGATCCCGCGGAGGGCGGTGGCCAGGAGGGGCAGCCACTCGTCCCAGTGGTCGACGTCCTCGGTGGTGAAGACGGCGGCGACGACGTGCGGGCTCCACGGGTGGGGGAGGAGCAGTTCGAGCTGACGCACCGTGCTGACGGTGGACTCGGTCACCCCCCAGACCGCGCCGGGGACGGGGACGGCGACCTGGCGGGCGCTGAGGGCGGCGCGGCCGGCCGGGTGGTCGACGACCCCGACGTCGGCGCCGGGCCAGAGCTCGGCCAACTCCTCGGCCACGCGGGCGGGGTAGCTTCCGACCGGGCCCGTGTCCTCGGGGCGGAGGAAGACGGTGAGCACGCCGTGGAGGGGTTCGCCGTCCACGGCCCGGACCAGACAGCTGGAGACGTGGACGGCGCCCTCGCGCAGCTGGGCCTGCAGGGCGGTCTCGGCGGCGATCACCGCGCCGAGTTTCTGCTCGGCGCCGACGCCGGGGAAGAGGGTGTCCAGTCGTTCGGCCGAGCGGGCCATCCGGTCGCCGGGGTCCTCGTCGAGGTCGATGGCGGTGAAGCCCCCGGGCAGGGTGATCCAGAGCGGCGGGGTGGCCTCATCGTCCATATCCGGCCGCCCATCCGCCGAGGCCCAGCAGGTTGCCGACCGTGGACACGGTGCCGATGACGGCGTTGGCCTTCCCCCCGCCGACGGCGGTGCCGGCCGAGCCGAGGACGGTGTTGCCACCGGTGGTGTAGTTGACGGCGCTGGTGAGACCGTCGCTCGGGTCGTCCTGGGTGAGCGCGTACGCGGTCGGGGCGTTGAGCCCGGCGGTGGTGACGGCCTGGACGCCGTCGGAGACGTCCATCGCGGTGGCCTTGGAGACCCCGAGCTTGACGGCCGGCTTCTCGATCGCCGCGGTGAAGAGCGGGTTGGCGGGGTCGACGGCGCGGGCGGCGGCCCTGGTCTCGGTCGTTCCGGCGCTGATGGTCCCGCGCAGGCCCGCGCCGGTGAGGCGGGCCTCGCGGGCGGCGGTCACGCCCTTGGCGGCGACGCCCACCCCGGGGATCGCGCCGAGCACGTCGCCGCCGAGGGTCAGCCAGTTGCCGATGTTCTTCTGCGGCGGCCACAGCTGGCCCTTGGCGGCGTACTGGGTCGCGTGCGCGCCCGCGGCAGCGGCGCTCAGCAGGATGGCGGGCAGTGCGAAGGCGGGGAAGAAGATCGCCGCGATCCCGCAGACTCCGGCCGCGACGGTGAGCAGGTCGGCGCCGTGGTTCTTGAGCCAGTTGCCGACCTTGCTGAGCCAGCCGGGCTCCGGTGGGGCCTTGCTGTCGGCGGCCTTGCGGATGGCGTCGGCGGCGTGGCGGGCGTCCCGCTCGTGCCCTTCGGCGAGTTCGTGGGCCTGTCCCCTGATGCCGGCGAGGTCGGCGGTGGCGCCGGCGACGAGTGCCGCGGCCGCGTCGAGGTGGCCCTTCGCCGTGGTGTAGCGCTGTTCGGCGGCGGCGAGGCTCGCGTCGTCGGGGAAGGTCCGGCCGGCCAGCCGGAGGTCGGGGGCGGCGGCCGCGGTGGCGTGTTCCCGGTCGGCCTGCGCCTTCTGTTCCGTGGCGGCCTTGGCGGCGCGCTCCAGCTCGGCGGCCTTGGGCCGGTGCTCGTTGAGCGCCCGGTACCAGGCGTCGAGTGCCTGGTAGGCGGCGGTGATCGAGTCGGCGGCGTCCTGGAGGTACCCGGGGAGCTTGCCGAACTGGTCGGCGAAGGCCTTGGCGGCCTCTCCCGTCCACTGGCCCTGGTCGGCGGAGATCTGGGCGAGGGTGGTGTGGACGTCGATCAGGTGTTGGGAGACCCTGCGCAGGCTCCCGCTGAGGCCGGAGACGGCGGACGGCTCGCCCGGGGCGGGGTTGAAGCCGAGCCCGGACCAGTCGGGCGCGGGGGTGGTCACGACTGCCCGGTCGGGGTGAGCGCCTTGGTGATGCTCCGTTCGGTGCCGTCGTAGCCCTGCTGCACCTTCTCCAGGCCGCCGTCGAGCACCTTGACGCACTCGCGGACCTTCTTGAGGCCGTACTCCCAGGTGCTCTGGAAGTGCCCGCAGGCCTCGTCGAGGACGTCGTGGCCCAGCCCGCTGCGGCCCGCCTCCTTGAGGGCCTTCAGGCCCTGGTCGAGTTCGTCGCCGCAGCCCTTGAGGTCAGTGGCCAGTTTGGCGAGGAACTCCGTACTGACCGTGAAGTCGGCCATCTTCTCCCCCGGTGATCGCCGTGTCGGACCGGGTGAGCATAGTCGTGCTCCGCGGGCGGGCGAGGGGCTTCGGGGGCGGGTTCCGGCGGGTGTGACGGGATCTTTACGGGCCTTCGACGGAGCCTTTGCGTCCGCGGGGCCCGGGGTCCGTCGTGGGGGCGGGACGGGGCGGGACGGGACGGGCCGGGCCGGGGCGGGGCGTCGGGTGGTCCGGCGCCCCGCTCCGCCCCGGCCCCGGCCCCGGCCCCGGCCCGGGTCCGGTGCGGGCGGTTCAGCGGTGACGGGCCGTCACGTGGCCGGTCAGTGGCTGTTGCGGAGGTTGAGCACGACGACGCCGACGATCACCAGCGCGATCCCCAGCCACTGCAGGCGGCCCAGGGACTCGCCGAAGGCGACCACGCCGATCCCGGCGACCGCGGCCGTCCCGGCCCCCGACCAGACGGCGTAGGCGACCGAGACCGGGATGTGCTTGAGCGCCCGGCCGAGCAGGACGAAGGACAGCACGTAGCCGATCGCGACCCCGACGCTCGGCCAGAGGCGGGAGAACCCTTCGGTGAGCTTCAGGCAGCTGGTGGCGCAGACCTCGCTCACGATGGCGAGGGCGAGCAGGAGGTAGGGCATGGCGTCAGACGGCCCGGTCGGTGCCGAGCCGCCCGAGCAGCGCGAGGTCGGCCTGCTCGAGGCTGCCGAGCAGGGTGATCCGGGCGCCGTCCGGCATGGGCGTCGCGGTGGAGGGCACGGCGAGCACGGCGCAGCCGGCCGCGGAGGCGGAGGCGACCCCGGTGGGGGTGTCCTCGACGGCGACGCAGACGGTCGGGTCCAGGCCGAGCCGCTCGGCGGCGGCCAGGTACGGGTCCGGTGCGGGCTTGGTGCGCGGGGTGTCCTCGGCGGCGAGGGTGACGGCGAACCAGTCCCGGCCGATGGCGGAGAGCACCAGTTCGACCACCCGGCGCGGCGAGGCGGAGACCAGCGCGGTGGGCACCCGGGCGTCCCGCAGCGAGGCGAGCAGGGTGAGCGCGCCGGGGCGCGGGACCGTCTCGGCGGCGACCTTGCCGGCGAAGGACTCGCCGAGGCGGTCGGCGAGTTCGGCCTCGCTGAGGTCGGTGCCGCTGACCCTGTGCAGGTGGGCGGCGGTGTGCTCGACGGCCTGGCCGAGCACCTCGGGGGCGTCCTGGTCGGTGAGCGGGCGGTGCAGCTCCTCGGCGAGCTCGGCGGCGGCCTGCCACCAGAGCTGTTCGGTGTCGACCAGGGTGCCGTCCATGTCGAACAGGACGGCGGCGGGCAGGACGGTCCCGGGGGGCGTCCCGGGGGCGGTTTCAGGCATGGCGGTACCTTCGGTGGTCCATCGGGTGGCGGTACGAGGGTTTCAGACGGCCGCGCGGCGGGCCATCCGGCCCCCCGGTGGGGGCTCGGCGGGGCCGGGCCGGGGGCCGGGCGGCCCCGCGGTCGGGCGCAGCGGTCGGGCAGGTCGGTCAGGCGCGGCGGTCCACCAGCACCGGGCGCTCCGGCAGGGACAGCTCGGCGCGCGAGCCGGCCGGCAGGGCGGCGGTGGCCTCGGTGGGCAGGTCGGCCTTGACCTCGGTGCCGTCGTCGAGGCGGACGGTGAGCCGGGTGACGGCGCCCAGGAAGGAGGCGGCGACGACCAGCGCCGGGCCGTGCTCGGCCGGCGTCAGGGTGACGTTCTCCGGGCGGACCAGCACCTGCAGCTCGCCGTCGCCCGGCAGCTCGCCGTCCACGGCGTGCCGGCGGCCGAGCACCTCGACGCCGTCGGAGGTGCGGGTGCACGGGATGCGGCTCATGGTGCCGACGAACTCGGCGACGAAGGCGGTGGCCGGGCGGCCGTACAGCTCGGACGGCGTGGCGCACTGCTCCAGCCGGCCGGCGCGCAGCACCGCGACGCGGTCGGCCATCGACAGCGCCTCCTCCTGGTCGTGGGTGACGAACAGGGTGGTGATCCCCAGCTCCTGCTGGAGACGGCGGATCTCCTCGCGCAGCTGGAGCCGGACCTTGGCGTCCAGGGCGGACAACGGCTCGTCGAGCAGCAGGACGCGCGGCTGCAGGGCGAGCGCCCGGGCGAGCGCGATGCGCTGCTGCTGGCCGCCGGACATCTGGTGCGGGTAGTGCTCGGCGCGGTGCGGCAGGCCGACCAGTTCCAGCAGTTCCTGGGCGCGCTTGCGGCGGTCGGCCTTGCCGGCGCCGCGCATCCGCAGGCCGAAGGCGACGTTGTCCAGGGCGCTCAGGTGCGGGAAGAGGCTGTACGACTGGAAGACCATGCCGGCGTCGCGCTTGTGCGCGGGGATCGCGGTGATGTCCTGGCCGTCGACCAGGACCTCGCCCGAGTCGTGCTGCTCGAAGCCGGCCAGGATGCGCAGCGCGGTGGTCTTGCCGCAGCCGGAGGGGCCGAGGAGGGCGAGCAGTTCGCCGGGGTGGACGGTGAGGTCCAGGCCGTCCAGGGCCGTGGTGGTGCCGAACGCGCGGCGCAGCGAGCGGAACTCGACGGTGGCGCCGCCGGGGGCGAGCGCGACTCCGGCGACGGGGGCGGGGGCCGTGGTCATGGCTGGTAACTCCTGGAAGGCGTGGGGTGGTTCGGGGTTCCTCGGACAAGCCCTAGGGGGGTGGTGCCTAGGAGCGGGCGGCCTTGCGGCCGCGGCCCGCGGCGGACATCAGCAGCAGGACGACCCAGACGATCAGCAGGCTGAGCATCGAGACGGCGACGGACATCTGGCCGTCGCTCTTGCCGTTGGAGTTGATCCACACCGAGAAGGGGGCGAAGCCGAGGATGGAGGCGGTGGTGAACTCGCCGAGCACCAGGGCGACGGTGAGCACGGCCGCGTTCAGCAGCGCGCTGCGCAGGTTGGGCAGTACGACGGTGAACACGGCGCGCAGCCAGCCGGCGCCGCAGTTGCGGGCGGCCTCGACCAGGGTGGTGACGTCCACGCCGCGCAGGCCCGCGTCCAGCGCCCGGTAGGCGAACGGCAGGGCCATCAGCACGTAGGCGATGACCAGCACGATCGGGAAGGCCGGGTCCTGGATGGCCACGATGGTCTGGAAGAACGGGGTGTCCTGCAGGTAGTCCGGGCCCCAGCGCAGCACGCCGATGATGCCGGTGGTGAGCGCGACCACCGGGACGACCAGCGGCATCGAGCACATCACCTCGATCACCGGGCGCAGCTTCGGCGCGCCGAGCCGGGCCGCGAGCATCGCGGGGACGAGCAGGAGCAGCAGCACCGCCACGGTGACGCCGGCCAGTTCGAGGCTCAGCACCAGGCTGTCCGTGAAGCCGGGGGCGTTCAGCAGTTCGGTGTAGGCGCGGAAGGTGACCCCGCCCTTGGTGTCGTCGACGCTGAAGTACACCGACGCGGCCATCGGGACGGCGAAGTAGACGCCGCAGAGCAGCAGGACGAGGCCGCGGCCGGGACGGATGCGGTTGATCAGGCGAGCCACTTGGCACTCCGGCGCTGAAGGGGCAGGTACACGGCCATCACCAGGCAGGCGACCACGATCATGTCGAGGCCGAGGGCGAGGGCGAGGTTGCCCTGGCCGACCAGGACGTTGCCGGACAGCGCGTCGCCGATCTGCATCGAGATCAGCGGCACCGAGCTGCCGACCATGGCCTCGGCGGTGGCGTACGCGGCGAAGGAGGCGCCGAACAGCAGCACGAAGCCGCCGAGCAGCGAGGGCACCAGCACCGGCAGGGCCACGTGCCGCCAGTACTGCACGACGGTGGCGCCGTTGTTGTACGCCGCCTCGCGCCACTGCACCCGCAGGCCTTCCAAGGCGGGGGTGATGGTGATGACCATCAGCGGGACGAGGAAGTACAGGTAGACCACCGAGAGGCCGGAGAAGGTGTAGAGGTTCCAGCCGTGCTTGGTCAGGCGGAGCCGCTTGGTGACCTCGCCGGAGTTGCCGAGGGTGGCGACGAACATGAAGGCGAGCGGCACGCCGCCGAAGTTGGCGAGCACCCCGGAGGCGGAGAGCACGGCCTCGCGGAAGACCCGGAACCGGGAGGTGGCGACGGCCTGGGCCAGCGGCAGGCCGACCACGGTGGCGATCAGCGCGGTCAGCAGGGAGAGCTTGACGCTGCCCCACAGGGCGGTGAAGTAGGCGCCCTGGAGCGAACCGGTGAGGTTGTCGGTGGTGAAGGTGCCGCCGCCGTCGGGGGCGTCGGTGGAGGTGGTGAACGCGCCGATGGCGATCGCGACGGCGGGCAGTCCGAAGCCGATCACGAAGAACAGCAGCAGGGGCAGGGCGGCCAGCCAGGCCCGGCTGCGGCCGGCCCGGCCCCTGGCGGGGCGGGGGGACCGGCGCCCGGCGGCGGTCCCGGTGGTGGTCGTGGGGGCGGGGGCCGCCGTGGCGGCCGGGGAGCTGGGGGAGACGGGGCCGGGGGCGCCCCCGCCGCGCTGGGCGGCGGAGGCGCTGGCCGGCACCGGGGTGGGAGCCGTGGTCATCGTCAGGTCAGCCCGCGATCGCCTTGGCCCAGTTCTCGGTCACGACCTTCTTGGCCGCGTCGGTCTGGTCCGGGGTCGGGAAGGTGGTGAAGGGCTTCTCGACCGGCGGCAGCTTCGAGGCGGCGTCGGCGTCGAGGGTGCCGGCGGTCTTCATGGCGTCGAACAGGGCCGGGGTGGCGAAGCCGCCCATGAAGCCGTTCTGGCCGGCGGCGCTGTAGAGGTACTCCTCCCACAGGCGGGCGGCGGCCGGGTGCGGCGCGTCCTTGTTGATGGCCTGGTTGTAGTACTGGGCGTAGGAGCCGTCCGACGGGATGGCCACCTGCCAGTCGAGGCCCTTGTCCTTGAACTTCACGGCGTAGCCGGCGTTCAGGTACGACCAGTCGATGCTGATCGGGGTCTCGCCCTTCTCGATGGTCGCCGGGGTGACCTCGACCGGGTTGAAGTTCCCGGCCTGCTTCACCTTGCCGAAGAAGTCGATGCCGGGCTGGATGTTGTCCAGCGAGCCGCCGTTGGCGAGGGCCGCGGCGTAGACGGCGCCGAACGCGGCACCGGCCTTGGTCGGGTTGCCGTTCAGGGCGACCATGCCCTTGTACTCGGGCTTGAGCAGGTCGGCGAAGGTCTTCGGGCAGGCGGCGACCTTCTTGGCGTCGCAGCCGATCGACATGTAGCCGCCGTAGTCGTTGTAGCTCAGACCGTTGGCGTCCTTCATGGTGGCCGGGATCTTGTCGAAGTCGACGACCTTGTAGGGGGCCAGCAGGCCCTGCTTGCCGGCGCTGATCGCGAAGGCGGAGCCGAGGTCGACGACGTCGGGGGCGCGGTCCTGGCCCTTGCGGGAGGTGATCGCGTTGATCTCGTCCTGGCTGGAGCCGTCCGGGTTCTCGTCCTCGATCTCGATGCCGTACTTCGCCTTGAAGTCGTCCATCAGCTTGCCGTAGTTCGCCCAGTCGCGGGGCAGCGTGATGACGTGCAGCTTGCCCTCCTTCTTGGCGGCGGCGACCAGGGCGTCCATCCCGCCGAAGTCGGCGATCGAGGTGGCGGTCTTGGCGCTCTTGCCGCCCGCGGCGTCGCCGGACTTCGCGGAGGAGCCGGCGGAACCGCAGGCGGTGAGGGACAGCGCAGCGGCGGTCAGGACGGCCGCGAAGGCGGCGGAACGGGCGCGGTGCACGGACACGGGTCAGTCTCCTGAGAAGGGGGAACTGCAGGGGGTGTCTTGATCGGGGGATCTGGCGAGTGGCCGTCCGGGTGCGGGGGGTGAGCCGCCCGGAGCCGTCCCGGACTGCCGTTCGAGGCCGTCCGAGTTGACTAGCCAACTTCGCTGACGGAGGTAAGTACGCCGGAGTCCGGTGACGGGAAGGTGAACGGACGGCCCAGAACCGGGGTCGGCTGCGGGAACGGTGGAATCCGGCCACCGGAGCGTGATCCGTTCGGTGCGATGCTTCGAAGGCGCAGCCGGATAGGGTCGGCCTGTCCGCGCCGGCACGGTTGCGCAGGACACCGCCCCAGGAGGGACATTGACTGACGTGGCACTTGAGCCCGAGCGCCCCGCGGCCGAGCAGCGCCCCGCCCCCGAGCGGCGGCCCGCCGCGACCGGGGACCGTGCGTCCGGCGCCCTGTACCGGAAGGTGGCCGCCGACCTGCGCGAGGCCATCACCACCGGCGCGTTCGGCGAGGCCGGGCGCCTGCCCGCCGAGGGCGCCCTCGCCGAGCAGTACGGCGTCTCCCGCGGCACCGTCCGCCAGGCGCTCGCCGTCCTGCGCTCCGACGGGCTGGTCACCTCCCGCCGCGGCACCCGGCGGGTGGTGCTGGGCGGCGCCCGGGTGCAGAGCTTCTCCGAGCTGCTCAGCTTCACGCACTGGGCCTACTCGATGGGCGAGGAGCCCGGCGGCATCCTGGACTCGCTGGTCCGCCGCCCGGCGGACGCCGCCGAGCGCGAGCAGCTGCGCCTGGAGCCCGGCGCCGACGTGTACGTGACGGTCCGCCTGCGGACCCTCTCCGGCGCGCCGGTGATGGTCGAGCGGACGGTCTACCCGCCGCGGGTCGGCGAGATCGTCGCCGAGCTGCCGCCGGACGTCGTCTCGCACACCGAGGTCCTGCGCGAGCACGGCATCCTGTTCACCGACGCCGACCACACCATCGACATCGTGGCCGCCAACGCCGAGGACGCCCGGCTGCTGGGCTGCCGGCGCGGCAGCCCGCTGCTGCGCGAGCGGCGGCGCACCACGGACCCGACCGGCACGCCGGTGGAGTGGTCCCAGGACCGCTACCTGCCCGGGACGGTGGCCTTCAGCGTGCACAACTCGCTGGCCACGTCGGCGCTCTCGCGGCACGCCCGGGAAGGGGACTGAGCCCCCTCCCGGGCGACGGCCGGGCGGTCGGGCCGTGCACCCGGCGCATCAGCGTGCGGGCGCACCGCCACCCGGGTGCGTCGCGGGCACCGGCGTCAGCGCATCAGGGCGGCGAGCAGCGGGCGGTAGTGGTCGAAGCCGGGCGTCCCGGCGCCGGCCACCTTCGCCTGCTCGTCCCAGCGGCGGACGGCCACCGCGTCGGCCGCGCCGGGCAGTTCGGCGAAGGCGGCGGCCTGCGGGCCGTCCATCGGGCCGCCCTGGACGGTGAGGGTGTACTCGGACGCCTCGGACAGCCGCTCCCGGTAGCCCGGCTCGACCGCGCACAGGTAGCGCTTGGCGGCGACGTGCAGCCGGACCGGCTCCGTCACCTCCGGGCCGAACCACTGTGCCAGCCAGTCGGCACCGGTGTCGCTGTGCCGGTTGTCCCGCCCCTCCATCAGGTCCCGCCCGTGCAGGGTGCCCCGGAAGTGGCCGAGGTCGTGCAGCAGTGCGGCGGCGACCAGGTGCTCCGGCGCGCCGGCCGCCTCCGCCGCGGCGGCGGCCTGCAGCATGTGCTCGGCCATGGTGACCTCCTCGCCCAGGTACTCCCCGGCACCCTCGTCGGCGAACAGGGCGGCGATCGCGTCCAGTGCGGCGGAGCGGCGGTGCAGCACGGCGAGGGTGCTGGCGAGCGAGTCCAGGTCGGCGTAGCAGCCCTGGAGGTGCCGGTGGCCGTCCTGCCGGAAGGCCGTCCGGGCGTGCAGCAGGCGGGTGTTGTCGAAGACCAGGCAGTCGCCGGGGCCGAGCCGGAAGGCGAGCTGCAGCTCGGGGCGCAGGGTGATCGCGGCGAACCGGCGGTACGCGGCGTAGAAGGCCTCCCGGTCGCCGACGCGCAGGGTGCCGATCGAGCGGTTGTTGAAGCGCACCTCGCGGATCCGGCCGAGCGCGTCCACGTCGATCAGCGGGCGGTCGGCGCGCAGCTCGGTGCGGCGGTCGCGGAAGACGAAGGGGACGGGTGTGCCGGTCAGCAGGGCGAAGTCGGCCGGTGACTCCGCGCGCAGCACGGCGGCCGCCTTGAACCCGTCGACCAGGCCGGAGTCGCCGCCGGTCGCCGAGTTCTCGAGGCAGTGCAGCAGCTGGAGCGTCGGCACCGGGTCGCGGTAGGGGTTGTCGGTGTGCGGGGCGATGGCGGCGCTGGTGAAGGCGAGGTTGTTCGGGTCCGGCTCGACCCGGACGTCGAACAGTTCGCCGTAGTTGGTGACCCGGACGTACCCGAAGCTCTCGGCGACCCGCAGGACCTGTCCCTCCACCGCGGGCACCCCGCGCAGCACGGCGAACCCGCTGTGCCGGACGGCGGCGAGGACGGCGGCCCGTTCGGCGGGGTCGGTCAGGTACTCCTCCCAGCCGGCCTCCGGGATGCCGCGGGCGAAGTCCGCCGCCGCCCAGAGCCGCTTGCCCTCCTCCGTCCGCCCGTCGCCGTGGTCGGTCTCCCCGAGCCAGGCCAGCGGGTAGCGCGACCGGTGCCCGTCCGACCAGAGCACCTCGAGGTCCGGACCGATCTCCTTGCTCGCGGCGATGGTCAGGTCCTCCGGCAGGTCGCCGACCCGGAACAGCTTCTGTCCGTTGCGGTGGTCCCGGCACTCGGTGCACGGGCAGTTGTCGCGCAGCCAGTAGGGCGGCAGCTCGGACATGGTGGTCTCCTCCTCGACGGTGGCCCAGCGGGCAAAGTTGTATAGCCAACTTTGCCCGTCGGCCTGGAGCCTGCCGCCCTTCGGTGAGTTCTGCGTGCCCGCCGGGTGAACGGCCGGGGAACTGTCCGTCGAGACCGTCCCCAAATCCCTTGCGCCCATCGCCCCGACCTGGTCGGATGTGCCGGTGCTCGATCAAGATCAGAATCCGGCCGAGGCCCTGGTGGACGTCACCCCGGCCGCTCCGCCCCTCCCCGCCGCCCCCCGCTCCCGCCGTCGGCTCTGGCTGACCCTGGCGGCGCTCGGCGTCGCCGCCGTCACCACCGCCGCGGTCGCCCTCGCCGACAACATCGCCGCCTTCGGCGAGTACCGCTACGAGCAGCCCGGGGAGTTCCTCGGGCTCCCCGGCGTCCCCGTGGACCAGGTGGTCAAGGCGTCGCCCCAGCTGCGCGACGTGAAGGTCGGCGGCTACCAGGCCGCGGACAAGTCCCGGAGCGTCGTCCTCACCGTCCGCGAGCTGCCCACCCTCGCCCCCTCGGGGCAGATCGACAGCGTGATCTCCGAGGCGACCAGGAACCTCCCCGTCGCGGACCTGCACGAGATCGACCCGGGCCCCCGCGGCGGCGTCCTGAAGTGCGGCCACACCACCGCGATCAGGAAGGCCGGCAAGGCCCAGGACGTCGGCTTCTGCGCCTGGGTCGACGGCAGCATGTGGGCCGTCTACGTCGAGCACATCGAGGACGTCACGATCACCGCGGAGAAGCTGGCCGACGACGTCCGCGCGTTCCGCGCGCTCGCCGAGGTGAAGGCATGACGACCGAGCCGACCGACCCGACCGGCGAGCCCGGCGCGTCCGACCGGACCGCGCCGCCCGGCGGGCAGCAGGGAGTCGCCGACGCCGACCTCGTCGTCGACGTCACGCCCGCCGCCCCGCAGCCGCGCTCCCGCCGCACGCTCTGGCTGACCGTCGCGGCCGTCCTCGTCCTCGGCGCCGGCGGCTTCGGCGTCGCCTTCGCCGACAACTTCGCGAACCTGGGCGCGTACGCGTACAGCGCGCCGAAGGAGTTCGACGGACTGGCACTCGTTCCGAAGGCGTCGGTGACCAGGAGGAGCCTCCGTGCGGGCTCCGAGTCCGGGGTCTCGGTCACCAACTACCGCAGCGCCGACGAGGAACGGGTCGTCATCGTCACCGTCTACGAGAAGCACATCTTCACGCCCTCCTCGGAACTCGACGACCTCCTGGCCCGTCAGCGCGCCAGCGGGGCGACCGTCACCGACCTGCACGACGTCGACCCCGGCGAACGCGGCGGTGTGATGAAGTGCGGCAACACCGACGACGACGGCCAGCAGCTCGGCTTCTGCGACTGGTCCGACGGCAGCATGTGGGCCACCTACCAGGAGGCGGTCCGGGACACCACCGTCGCGCCCGACACCGCCGCCTCCCACGCCCGAGCGTTCCGCGCGCTCGCCGAGGTGCCCTCCTCGTGACCTGAGTCGGACCGGCCCCGGGCCCGGCGCGGCCGTTCGGGTGAGGCGGCGGGCCCGGGGCGCGTCTCGCGGCGGGGGAGCCGTGCCACTGCGGCACTGTCGGGGTGGATTCCCCTGACGTGAGAGGCGATCGGCCCATGGCTCATCCCACTACTGAGGCCCCGACGGGTTCGGGGCACACCGGACTCAAACGCGAAGTCGGCGTGATCGGGCTGCTCTGGGCCTCGGTCGGGGCGATCATCGGCTCCGGCTGGCTGTTCGGGGCGCAGAAGGCCGCGGTGGCGGCGGGCCCCGCGGCGCTGGTGTCGTGGGGGGTCGGCGCGCTGGCGATCATCCTGCTGGCGCTGGTGCACGCCGAGCTGGGCGGGCTGTTCCCCGTGGCGGGCGGCACCGCACGCTACCCGCACTACGCCTTCGGCGGCTTCGCCGGGATGTCCTTCGGCTGGTTCACCTGGCTGCAGGCGGCGACCATCGCACCGATCGAGGTGCAGGCGATGATCAACTACGCCCAGCACTGGTCCTGGGCGGACGGCCTGCTGAACGAGAACCTGACCCTCACCGGCACCGGCTTCGTCGTCGCGGCCGCGCTGATGGGGCTCTTCGTCGCGATCAACTTCCTCGGTGTCCGGCTCCTCGCGCACACCAACAGCGTGGCCACGGTGTGGAAGGTCGCCATCCCCGTCCTGACCATCTTCGCGCTCGGGTTCACCGAGTTCCACGGCTCCAACTTCAGCGTGCACGGCTTCGCGCCGGAGGGTGCCAAGGGCGTGCTCGCCGCGATCAGCACCAGCGGGGTGATCTTCGCCCTGCTCGGCTTCGAACAGGCCATCCAGTGGGCCGGCGAGAGCCGCAACCCCCGCCGGGACATCCCGCGGGCCGTCCTCGGCTCGGTCGTCATCGGCACGATCGTCTACGTCATGCTGCAGGTGGTCTTCATCGGCGCGCTGCCCCCGGAGACCTTCGCCGGCGGCTGGGGGACGCTCACCTACCCCGGCATCAGCGGGCCCTTCGCGGGCCTGTCGACGCTGATCGGGCTGGGCTGGCTGGCCACCCTGCTCTTCATCGACGCGATCATCTCGCCGGCCGGCACCGGCCTGGTCTACATCACCTCCAGCTCCCGGGTGACGTACGGCCTGAGCCGCAACGGCTACGCGCCGCAGGCGCTGCAGTACACCGACAAGCGCTCGGTGCCCTGGCTCGGCCTGATCATCGCCTGGGTCGCCGGCGTGATCTGCTTCCTGCCCTTCCCGAGCTGGCAGCGGCTGGTCGGGTTCATCACCTCGGCCGTCGTGCTGATGTACGCGGGCGCGCCGCTGGCCTTCGGCGTGCTGCGCAAGCGGCTGCCGTCGATGGAGCGCTCGTACCACCTGCCCGGCGGCACGATCATCTCGCCGCTGGCCTTCGTGGTGGCCAGCCTGGTCATCTACTGGTCGGGCTGGGACACCCTGTGGCGGCTCGGCCTGGCGATCGTCATCGGCTACGCGCTGCTCGGCGGGTACTCGGTGTACGCCGCGCGGACCGGGGTCCCGAACGCGCCGCGGATGGACTTCCGGGCGGGGCAGTGGCTGCCGGTCTACCTGGTCGGCATGGGTCTGATCTCCTGGCAGGGCACCTTCGGCGAGGGCGCCCGGGGCAACCTGCCGCTCTGGTGGGACATCCTCGTCGTGGTGGTGTTCTCGCTGGTGATCTACTACTGGGCGCTGGCGATCGCGCTGCCGGCGGAGGAGATCGAGCGGAACATCCGCGGCGTCGAGGTGGTGGACGCGGGCGGGCACTGAGCCGACGCGGCGCGGCGGCCCCCCGGGCCCCCACCCCCGGGGCCCCCCCCCGGGCGGCCCCCGGGGGCCGTCCAGGGGTGGGCGGCGGCGAGGGGGCGGCCGGGGGGGGGGAGCGCGCGGCCCAGCGGCGGCGCGGGGGGGGGGGCCGGGGGCGGGCCCGGACCCGCCGCGGCGGGGGGGGCGCGGGGGCCGGCGCCCCGGGGGCCGCCGCGCGTGCGTCACACGGCGGCCGTCCAGGCCTCCCCGGCGGCGGCGAGGGCGGGGGCCGCCGCGGCGCCGGTGGCGGCGGCGAGGGCGGTCAGGCAGGCCAGGACGGTGTCCAGCGAGGCGGCCGCCCCGTAGTGGTTGACGCGCAGCATCGACGCCGCGAGCGCGCCGCCGCCCGGCTGGAGGGGCAGGGCCGGCTCGAGCCGGGCGGCGAGGGCGGTGGCGTCGACGCCGTCCGGGGTGCGAAGGGTGGTGGCGACGGGGGCGGCGTGGGCGTCGTCCGGGACGAACGGGCTGAGGGTGCCGAGGGCGCGGACGCCGGCCCGGGTGGCGGCGGAGGCGGCGCGGTGGCGGGCGATCACGGCGGGCAGGCCGTCTGCGGCGATGCGGTCGAGGCAGGCGCCGAGCGCGAGCATCTCCAACTGGGCCGGGGCGTGCGGGAGCACGGTGCGTCCGGCGTCCGTCCAGCGCTCCTTCCAGTCCAGCAGGGAGAGGTAGGAGCGGCGCGGTGCGGCCGGGTTGGCGGCGATCCGCTCCCAGGCGCGCCCGGACACCGAGACCGCGGAGACCCCGGCGGGGCCGCCCATGGCCTTCTGCCCGCCGATCACGCAGAGGTCGACGCCCCACTCGTCGGTGAGCAGCGGCTCGGCGGCGACGGAGGCCACCGCGTCCAGCATCAGCAGGGCGCCGTGCTCGCGGACGACGGCCGCGATCTCCGCGACCGGGTTGGTGTTGCCGGTGGCGGCCTCCGCGTGGACCAGGGAGACGAAGTCGATCTCCGGGTGGGCCTCCAGCGCCCCGGCCACCTGCTGCGCGCTCACCGCGCCGTGGAAGGGGACGGCGAGGTCGACGACCTCGGCCCCGCAGGAGCGCAGCCAGCCGCCGAAGGTCTGCCCGTACGGGCCGGTGACGATGTTGAGCGCGGTGGAGCCCGGGTGCGCGGCGCCGCGGATCGCCGCTTCCAGCGGCAGCAGGGCCTCGCCCTGGGTGACGATGACGTCGGCGCCGGTGTGCAGCAGCGCGGCCACCTTGTCCTCGATCGCGGCGAAGTCGGCGGCGCCGAGCGGGGGGAGGTCGAGGAAGGCGCTCATGCTCCCGCCCCGCTTCGCTCGGCAGGGGCGTTCGCCCGTGCGCGCCTTTCCATGAATCGCTCGCTGCGCTCGCTCACGTCGCGGGGCCTCTCACACGGGTGGTTGGGACGGGAACGAGTCTGCCGCATGCGCACCGGTCACGGGGAACGCCCCCGTCGGTAGAGTGCGGCCATGAGCGATGGCGCGGTGCTGCACGTGCGGGGTCGGGTGCTGGTCGGTCCGGAGGACGTCCGGGACGAACTCTGGGTGGTGGACGGCCGGGTGAGCTTCACCCGCCCGCCCGGTGCCGAGGACGTCCGGACGGTGACCGGATGGGTGCTGCCCGGCCTGGTGGACGCCCACTGCCACGTCGGCCTGGACGCGCACGGCGCCGTCGACGCGGAGACCAGCGAGAAGCAGGCGCTCACCGACCGGGACGCCGGCACCCTGCTGATCCGCGACGCCGGCTCGGCCGCCGACACCCGCTGGATCGACGAGCGCGAGGACCTGCCGCGGATCATCCGGGCCGGCCGGCACATCGCCCGCACCCGCCGCTACATCCGCAACTACGCGCACGAGATCGAGCCCGGGGACCTCGCCGCGTACGTGCGGGCGGAGGCCCGGCGCGGCGACGGCTGGGTCAAGCTGGTCGGCGACTGGATCGACCGCGAGCGCGGGGACCTGGCCGCCTGCTGGCCGGGCGACGCGCTGGTCGAGGCGATCGCGGCGGCGCACGAGGAGGGTGCGCGGGTCACGGCGCACTGCTTCGCCGCCGAGTCGCTGCCGGACCTGCTGGCGGCCGGTATCGACTGCGTCGAGCACGCCACCGGGCTGACCGAGGAGCTGATCCCGGTCTTCGCCGAGCGCGGGGTCGCCATCGTCCCGACGCTGGTCAACATCGCGACCTTCCCGGGCCTGGCGGCGGGCGGCGAGGCCCGGTTCCCGGCCTGGGCGGCCCACATGCGGCGGCTGCACGAGCGCCGGTACGACACCGTGGGCGCGGCGCGCGACGCGGGCGTCCCGATCTTCGTCGGCACGGACGCGGGCGGCTCGCTCGCGCACGGGCTGGTCGCCGACGAGGTGGCGGAGCTGGTGAAGGCCGGGCTGAGCCCGGCCGAGGCGCTGTCGGCGGCGAGTTGGGGCGCCCGGGAGTGGCTGGGGAGGCCGGGGCTGGAGGAGGGCGCGCCGGCGGACCTCGTGGTGTACGGGGAGGACCCGAGGGCGGACGTCCGGGTGCTCGCCGACCCGCGGCTGGTGGTGCTGCGCGGGCGGCCCGTCGGGTAGGGCGGGTCCGACGACCGCCGCCGGGTGTGCGACGCGACCGGCCGGGCCCTCCCGGGGGCCGCGGCGCCGCCCGCGCCCGCGGCGGTCCTGGCCCCGGCATGATCATCCGCTGAACGCGCTGTCGGGGTAGGCCGATAGGGTGCCGTCATGGCACCGCGTCCACTGAACGAGATCGTCGAGCCCGGTTGGGCCACCGCCCTGGAGCCCGTCGCCGGGCGGGTCGCCGCCATGGGCGACTTCCTGCGCGCCGAGCTGGCCGCCGGCCGCACCTACCTGCCGTCCGGGCCGAACGTGCTGCGGGCCTTCCAGCAGCCCTTCGCCGACGTGCGGGTGCTGATCGTCGGGCAGGACCCGTACCCGACCCCGGGCCACGCCGTGGGGCTGAGCTTCTCGGTGGCGCCGGAGGTCCGGCCCGTCCCGGCGAGCCTGATCAACATCTTCCAGGAGTACGGCACCGACCTCGGCCTCCCGCAGCCGTCCAACGGTGACCTCACCCCGTGGACGCGGCAGGGCGTGCTGCTGCTCAACCGTGCGCTGACCACCGCGCCGCGCAAACCCGCCGCGCACCGCGGCAAGGGCTGGGAGGAGGTCACCGAGCAGGCGATCCGGGCGCTGACGGCGCGCGGCGGCCCGCTGGTGGCGATCCTGTGGGGGCGCGACGCCCGCAACCTGCGGCCGCTGCTCGGGGAGGTGCCGGCGATCGAGTCGGCGCACCCGAGCCCGTACTCGGCCAGTGGCGGCTTCTTCGGGTCGCGGCCGTTCAGCCGGGCGAACGAGCTGCTGGCGCGGCAGGGGGCGCAGCCGGTGGACTGGCGGCTGCCGTAGGGCGTGTCCCGGGCGGGCAGGTCCTGACAGAGTCCGGTCATCTGCGAACGTCGATCTCACTCCAACGGGTGAAATGGCGTTCTGTGTCACTCATATGACGGATCGTTTGAGAAGACTGGCGGCTCATCCTTTCAGCCCTGTGGGGGTACCGCCATGTCTGCTCGCCGAATCGTTTCCGCAGTCGCCGTCGCCGGAGTCTGCACCCTGCTCACCGTCCCGCCCGCCCAGGCCGCCCCGACGGCGCCCGCGCCCACCCCGTCACCCGGCAGGGCGCGGGCCGTCACCGCGGAGCTCGACCTGGACGTCAGCCTGCTGAACAAGGCCGTGGACGTCCCGGTGAACATCGCGCTCAACAAGGTCGAGACACCCGCACAGCGGACGGCCTCCCCGCGGCCCGTCACCGGCGGCGGTTCGATGCTCACCGCCACGGTGGACGGCGTCGACCAGCAGGGCCCGGTCACCCTGGTCAAGGCCGACGTCGGCACCTCCGTGGTGCGGGCCGACGCCCGGGGCACCGCCGCCTCCGTCAAGCTGGTCAACGCCGACGTGCACGCCCCCGGTCTGCCCGCCACCGCCCTGCTCGGCCTGGAGGCGATGAGCGCCGAGGCGACCTGCCCGGTCGACGGGCAGCCGACCGCCGAGGTCGTCGCCCCCGTCCGGCTGACGGTGCTCGGCAAGCCCGTCACCGTCGGCCTCTACGGCCCGACCAAGGTGGACGTGCCGCTGGTCGGCAGCGTGTCGGTGGAGTTCTCCAAGCGGACCACCACCTCGACCACCGCCGCCGCCTCCGCGCTGGAGGTGCGGGTGGAGGTGAACCCGCTGAACCTGAACGTCGCCAAGGTCACCGGCACGGTCACCGTCGCCTCGGTGAGCTGTGAGAAGCCCACCGCACCGCCCGCCACCCCGACCCCCACCGCCACGGCCGCGCCCACCACGGACGCCCCCGTCACCGCCGGGCCGACCACCGCTCCCGCCGTCCAGCCGGTCGCCGACACCACCACGGGCGCGGCCGCTCCCCGGAGCGCCCCGGCGAGCACCGGCAGGCCCGCCGAGGGCCTGGCCACCACCGGCGGCGGCAGCGCCACCGGCCCGCTGGCCGCCGGGGCCGCCGCGCTGGTCGCCGGCGGGGCGGGCGCCCTGTGGGCCACCCGGCGCCGCCGCGCCGCGCACGCCCGCCGGCACTGACCGACCGGGCCGGGCGGCGGGGCCGCCGCCCGGTGGCACCACGGGCCGCGGGAGTGCCGGGCCCGGCACTCCCGCACCGTAACCGTGCCGACGCGGACGGTTGGTTCACATGCGCGTTACACGAGAGGAACAACCGGGAAACGGCGGCTTGCGACGCTACGCGGGCACCCACCACCCAGCAATGCGAGGTACACCGCCGTGGCAATCAAGGCCGAGTACATCTGGATCGACGGCACCAAGCCGACCGCGAAGCTCCGTTCCAAGACTCGCGTCCTGCCCAACGCCGACAAGATCCCCACCTGGGGCTTCGACGGCTCCTCCACCAACCAGGCGGAGGGTCACGCGTCGGACCGCGTGCTGGAGCCGGTGAAGGTCGTCAAGGACCCGATCCGCGGCGGTGACAACATCCTCGTCCTGTGCGAGGTCCTGGAGACGGACGGCACCCCGCACGAGTCCAACACCCGCGCCCTGCTGCGCGAGGTCGAGGAGAAGTACACCGCGCAGGAGTCGATCTTCGGCATCGAGCAGGAGTACACCTTCTTCAAGGGCTCCCGCCCGCTCGGCTTCCCCGAGGGCGGCTTCCCGGCCCCGCAGGGCGGCTACTACTGCGGCGTCGGCGCCGAGGAGGTCTTCGGCCGCGAGATCGTCGAGCTGCACCTCGACCGCTGCATCGACGCCGGCCTGGCGATCTGCGGCATCAACGCCGAGGTCATGCCCGGCCAGTGGGAGTTCCAGATCGGCCCGGTCGACGCCCTGACCGTCTCCGACGACCTGTGGATCGCGCGCTACCTGCTCTACCGCACCGCCGAGGAGTTCGGCATCGACGCCACCCTCGACGCCAAGCCGGCCAGGGGCGACTGGAACGGTGCGGGCGCGCACACCAACTTCTCCACCAAGGCGATGCGCGAGGGCTACGAGGCCATCATCACCGCCTGCGAGTCGCTCGGCGCCTCGCAGGAGAAGGTCCTGGAGCACGTCAGCCAGTACGGCGACGACATCCAGTCCCGCCTGACCGGCAAGCACGAGACCGCCCCGTGGAACGTCTACAGCTACGGCGTGTCCAACCGCGGCGCCTCGGTCCGCATCCCGTGGCAGGTCGAGGTGGAGCAGAAGGGCTACATCGAGGACCGCCGCCCGAACGCGAACGTCGACCCCTACGTCGTCACCCGCCTCCTGATCAACACCTGCTGCGAAGCGCTGGAGAAGGCCGGCCAGGTCTGATCCGCCGCTCCCCGAGCAACCCGCCGGGCCTCCCCTCCACGCGAGGGGAGGCCCGGCCTCGTTCCGCCCCGGCCGTGACAAATTGGTGGCGAACCTCCGGGGGCCGCAACACAATTCACCCATGACACGGCCCCTGCTGCTCCTCGACGTGGACGGACCGCTCAATCCGTACGCCGCGCCGGCCACCCGCCGGCCGGACGGCTACGACACCCACCGGATGCTGCCCCCGTCGTGGCTGGCGCGCCGCCCGCCGTGGTCCGAGCGGCGGGTGCGGTCGCTGCGGGTCTGGCTGAACCCGGCACACGGGCCGGAGTTGCTGGCCCTGCCGTACGAACTGGTCTGGGCGACCACCTGGATGGACGAGGCGAACACCTACATAGCCCCCCTGATCGGCCTGCCCGAACTCCCCTACATCCGGTGGACGGAGGTCTTCGGCGCGGATCCGGACGGCCTGCACTGGAAGACCCGGGACGTGGTGGCCTGGGCGGCCGGGCGGCCCTTCGTCTGGGTGGACGACGAACTCGGCCCGCAGGACGCCGAGTGGATCGCCGCCCACCACCCCGGTCCGGCGCTCGCCCTCCACGTCAACCCCCGGATCGGCCTGCGCGCGGGCGACTTCGCGACCCTGCGGGACTGGGCGGCCGGTGACGGGGCGCTCGGCGGCGGGGTGGACGGCGGCGGGGCGGTCGGCGGAGGGGCGGCCGGCCGGTGATCGGGACGGTCGAACGGCTGCGGCGCTACCCGGTGAAGTCGCTGCTGGGGGAGGAGCTCGGCGGGTCCGTCGAGGTGACCGCGCGCGGCCTGGCCGGGGACCGCGGCCGCGCCCTGCTGGACGTCGCGACCGGCCGGGTCGCCAGCGCCAAGAACCCGCGCCGGTGGGCCGGACTGCTCGACTACACCGCGACGGCCACCGCGGGCGGCGGCGTGGCCGTCACCGGTCCGGACGGGCGGCCGGTGGACGAGGCGGAGCTGTCCGAGGCGCTCGGCCGCAAGGTCGTGCTGATCGCCGACCGGCCGCCCGGCGCGGCGATCGAGCGGGCGGTGCCCGAGGAGGTGCTGGCGCGCGGCGTCGCGGCCGAGGTCGAGGTCACCGTCAACGAGTTGGGCCGTGCCGCGCCGGAGGGCACCTTCTTCGACTTCGCCCCCGTGCACCTGATCACCACGGCCACGCTCGCCGCGACCGGCACCGGCGGGGAGGCGGAGCGCTACCGCCCGAACCTGGTGATCCGCGTCGAGGGCGAGGGCTACGTCGAGAACGCCTGGGTGGGGCGGGAGTTGGCGATCGGCCCGACGCTGCGGCTGCGCGTCCTGGTGCCGACCCCGCGCTGCGCCGTCCCCACCCTGCGGCACGGCCCACTGCCCCGCCGCACCGCGGCCCTGCGGGTGCCCGCCGAGCAGAACCGGCTGGTCCCGCTGGAGGGCATGCCCGCGCTGCCCTGCGCCGGGGTGTACGCGCAGGTGCTGGTGCCCGGGCGGATCGGGCCGGGCGACGCGGTAGGGCTGGTGGGTTAGGGCTGGTGGCGGAGAGCCTGGCTGCGTCGGGGCGTCGGGGTACGGGACCGGGGGAGCGGCCCGGGTCGGCGGCTCAGGCCTCGGTGAGCACCGCGGCGAGCGCGTCCAGGAAGCGGTCGGTGGTGGCCTCGTCCCGGACGGCGATGCGCAGCCACTCCTCGCCCAGCCCGGGGAAGGTGTCCCCGCGCCGGACCGCGAAGCCGTGCGCGCGCAGCCGCTCCCGGACGGCCGCCGCGCCCGGCAGCCGCACCAGCACGAAGGACGCGGCCGGCTCGCCGTACATCCGCACGGACGGGAACGCGGCCAGGCCCTTGCACAGGTGGGCGCGCCACAGCGCCAGTTCGGCGGCGGCCCGCTCCGCCTCGGCCAGTGCCGCCGCGGTGCTGCAGGCCTCGGCGGCCGCGAGGGCCGGGGTGGAGACCGGCCAGAGCGGCTGGGCGGCGCCGAGCGCGGCGATCAGCGGGGCCGGCCCGAGCACGTAGCCGATCCGCAGTCCGGCCAGGCCCCAGGTCTTGGTGAGGCTGCGCAGGACGACGACCCGTCCGGGCAGCCCGCGGGCGGCGGCGAGGGACTCCCGCTCGCCCGGCACGGTGTCCATGAACGCCTCGTCCACCACGAGGGTGCGCCCGGGCCGGGCGAGGGCGGCGACGGCCTCGGCGGGGTGCAGGACGGAGGTCGGGTTGGTCGGGTTGCCGAGCACGACGAGGTCGGCCTCCTCGGGCACGGCGCCCAGCCGGAACCCGTCCCCGGGGGAGAGCAGCACCCGGTGCACCCGGTGCCCGGCGTCCCGCAGCGCCGCCTCCGGCTCGGTGAACTGCGGGTGCACCACGGCGATGTGACGTGCCATCAGGACGCGCGCCAGCAGGACGAAGGCCTCGGCGGCCCCGGAGGTGAGCAGCACCTCGTTCGCCGGCCGCCGGTGCCGGGCGGCCACCGCGGCGCGGGCGGCGCCCTGGTCGGGGTAGGCGGCGAGGTCGCCGAGGGTGGCCGCGAGGCGCTCGCGCAGCCAGGCCGGCGGCGTGCCGGTGCGGACGTTGACGGCCAGGTCGACCAGGCCGAGCCCGTCGGCGCGCACCTCGGCGTCACCGTGGTGGCGCAGGTCGGGTTCGGTCGCGGTCACGCGGGGTCTCCTTGCGGGTGGCCGGGCAGGCCGGGGACGCGGTGGACGTCGTACGGGCCGGGCGGGACGGCGAGCCCGGTGCCGTCGCCGAGTGCGACCAGGGCGACGGCCTGTCCGAGCGAGGCGAGGTCGACGGCCGTCCGGGCGTGGTCCCCGGCGGTGATCCGCCGGGTGCCGGGCCGCAGCAGTCCGGCGATCGACTCGACTGCTCCGACGGCCTCGACGGGGCCCACGACGCTGTGGGCGCGCCGCAGTTCGGCCGCCGCGCGCGGCACCAGGAGGTCCGGTTCCCCGGGGCCGAGGCCGACCAGGGCGAGCCGCCCGCGCACCGCGGACCGCGCGACCGCGACCGTCGCCAGGGCCGACTTCCGCTTGGCGACGACGAGTTCACCGCCGGGCGCGCTGGCCAGTGCCGCCGCCTCGGCGACGCTGGGGGTGCCGACGGCCGCCCCGACCAGGTCGGAGGGGTTCGGCACCGCCACCGTGGCCAGGACGTCCGCCGGGTGTTCGTCCACGGGGACGGAGCCGAGGCAGAACGCCGCCCAGCGCACCGCCGGGTGGTCCGCCTTGCCCGTCACCGTCGCCAGCCGGGCGACCGACCCGCGGGACAGGCCCGCGTCCCGGAGCGCGTCCAGCAGCAGCCGGATCACCTCGGTCTGCTCGGCGCGGGCGCCCGCGCCGACCCCGACGACGAGGCTGCGCGGCTGCGTCGGGAGCCCGCCCTCGGCCGGGCGGGTCCGGTCGCCGTGCTGCTGGTCGCCGTGGTGCTGGTCGCGGTGCTGCCGGGCGCCGTGCTGCTGGTCGCCGTGCCGCCGGTCGGTCTGGCGCAGGCCGGAGGCGGGGGGTGCGTCGGCGGGTGCGTCGCCGCCGGCCGGAGCCGGCGTGCCGGTCAGGACCGCCCGCACGCCCAGCAGCGCGGCCAGTTCCACCGCCAGCTCCTCGGCACCGGTGTCGCGCCTGGTCAGCGGGACGGCGTACCGCAGGTCGAGGTCCAGGCTGACCAGGCCGGGGCGGCGCCGGCCTGGCGGGAGGCCGTCCGCGTACAGCCGCACGGTAACGGCTACGGGGGCGAGGCAGACCACCAGGTCGTGCCGGTCCAGGGCGTACGCCAGGGCCTCGGTCGGGCCGAAGCAGGCGGAGACGCGGGCCTGGTGGATGCGGGTGGTGTCGGGCCAGGCGGCGTGGATCTCCTCGGCCAGCAGGCGTCCGGACGCGCCGAGGGCGACCAGTCCGATCACGTACCGCTCTCCTTCGTCCCGGGGGCAGGATCCGCCGGGCGGGCCCGAGCCCCCGTGATCCCACCACGCCCGGGCGGAACGGGTCAATCCGGACGACTGTGACGTCGACCGCCCGCGGGCGGCAGGTGTTCGTCTGTTCTTCACCTGCCTTGTGCCGTACACGACACCGGCGCGATCCTACTGTTCTCGGCGCTCCAGCCAGGCAGCCCCGACGCACGGAGGACCCGATGGCCTTCGCACGACTCCGCACCCCCGGTACCGCCAACGCCACGGCCACCGCCGCCGTCGTCACCGACCTCCGGAACTGACGCCCGTGTACGTCGCGGACTCCCGCAGCTCCAAGGCTCCCGCCGGCCCTGGCCCTGGCCCCGGCCCTGCGCCCGGCCCCGGCCCGGCCGCCGCCCCCGGCCTCCCGGGGCGGCGCGGCGCCGCCTGGCGCGCCGTGCCGGGCACCGTCCTCGCCCTCGGCGCCGTCAGCCTGGTCACCGACGTCTCCTCCGAGATGGTCAGCGCCGTGCTGCCGCTCTACCTGCTCACCGGCCTCGGTCTCTCCCCGCTCGGCTTCGGCCTGCTGGACGGCATCCAGAACGGCTTCAGCGCCCTCGTCCGGCTCGCGGGCGGCCACCTCGCCGACCGTCGCGGCCGCGACGGGGCCGCCCGGCACAAGGCCGTCGCCGCCGTCGGCTACGGGCTGTCGGCGCTCTGCAAACCGCTGCTGCTGCTCGCCCACACCGTGCCGCTGATCGGCGCCGTGATCGCCGTCGACCGCACCGGCAAGGGCCTGCGCACCGCCCCCCGGGACGCGATGATCTCGCTCGCCACCGAACCCGCCCACCGCGGCCGGGCGTTCGGCGTCCACCGGGCGATGGACACCGCCGGCGCCCTGCTCGGCCCGCTCACCGCCTTCCTGGTGCTGCGGCTGGCCGGTGGCCCGCTGCTCGCCGACGGCGGCGAACGACACGGCTACGACGCGGTGTTCACGGTCAGCGCCTGCATCGCCGTCCTGGGCGTGCTGATCCTGCTGCTGTTCGTGCCCGGCCGGCAGCCGGCCGACGAACCGTCGGCCGCCGCCCCCTCGTTGCGCGACAGCCTCACCCTGCTGCGCCTGCCCGGGCTCCGCCGGCTCACCCTCTGCGCCGTACTGCTCGGCCTCACCACCGTCAGCGACTCCTTCCTCTACCTGCTCGTCCAGCGGCGGCTCGACCTCCCCACCCACCTCTTCCCGCTGCTGCCGCTCGGCACCGCCGCGGCCTTCCTGCTGCTCGCCGTCCCGCTCGGCGCGCTGGCCGACCGGATCGGCCGCCGCCGGCTCTTCCTCGCCGGGCACGCGCTCCTGCTGCTCGCGTACGGGCTACTGCTGTTCTCGCCGGTCAGCGGGGTGCCCGCGGTGGTCTGCGTGCTGCTGCTGCACGGCGCCTTCTACGCCGCCACCGACGGGGTGCTGGCCGCCGCGGCGGCGGACGCCGTCCCGGCCGAGCAGCGCGGCGCCGGGCTCGCGCTGGTCGGCACCGGGCAGGCGCTGGCCCGGTTCGCCTGCTCGCTGCTGTTCGGCGCGCTGTGGAGCGCGGTCGGCGGGACCGCCGCGCTGGGCTGGTCGGCCGGCGCGCTCGCGCTGTGCGTGCTCGGTGCGACGGCGGTGCTGCGCGAGGCCGGGGGGCCCGACGAGCCCGGGACGGCCGCGTCCACGCCGACCACGTCCGCGCCGCCCGCGTCCGCTCCGATTCCGTCCGAGACCGCCGCATCCGAGACCGTCGCCCCCGAGGACCCCAGGTGAACCGACTCCAGAACCGGACCAGAGTGCTCGTCCTGCTGGTCGCCGTGCTGCTGCTCGGGGCCGTCGGCACCGGGGCCGTCCTCCGCGCGGCCGACCGCACCGCCCGCCGCGACCAGGACCAGCCCGGCGGCCCCGCCGTCACCGAGGGCACCGTCACGCTCGGGGATCCCGCGGGCGGGCGACGACTCGTCTTCCGCAACATGGCCTGGGGGCCGCACCGCGACGAGCTGACCGCCGTCCCCGCGGACCGGCCCGACGGCCCGCGCACCGCCTCCGGCGTCCGGTGCCTGCGCTTCTACGCCGCCGCCGGCACCGGCATCTGCCTCCAGGCCCAGCACGGCGCCCTGGAGGACACCTACCGCGCGGTCGTCCTCGACGACCACCTGCGCGAGCGCCGCGCCTTCCCGGCCGCCGGCATCCCCACCCGCTCCCGGGTCTCGCCGTCCGGCCACCTCGCCGCCTGGACGGTCTTCGTCAGCGGCGACTCGTACGCGGGGACCGACTTCTCCACCCGCACCTCCATCGTCGACGTCCGCGACTGGAACCTGCGGGAGAACCTCGAGGAGTTCGCCGTCGTCAAGGACGGCAAGCCGTACCAGGCCCACGACGTCAACATCTGGGGCGTCACCTTCGCCGACGACGAAGCCTTCTACGCCACCCTCGCCAGCGGGGGCCGGACCTACCTGGTCCGCGGCGACCTCGCCGCCCGCACCCTCACCACCCTGCACGAGAACGTCGAGTGCCCCTCGCTCTCCCCGGACGGCACCCGCATCGCCTACAAGAAGCGCGTGCCCGGCCTGTCCGCCGACGCGCCCTGGCGCCTCTACGTCCTCGACCTCGCCACCATGACCGAGACCGCCACCGCCGAGCAGCGCAACATCGACGACCAAGCGGTCTGGTCCGGCCGGGGCGACCTGCTCTACGCCCTGCCCGGTGACTACGGCGCCGACCTGTGGACCGTCCCCGCCGACGGGAGCGGCGCCGCGCGGCGGGTCACCGAGGCGGCTCTAGCCCCCGCCTACCAGGGCTGAGGAACTCTCGGATACGGTCCCTCGTCGAGCACAATGACGTCCTGATCGAACGGGGGAACGAGAACCGTGGACGGCATCCCACCGGAGCGGACGGTCACCGACTCCTGGCCGGTCCTGCACGGCCGACCGGTCCTGCGGCGCACCGTCGCCGTCGGGCTGGTGCTCTGCGTCTCCGTCGCGGCGGCCCTGGTCGTGCGCGGCGTCAACTCGCTGACGATCGGGCTGGACGGCCGCGAGACGGACCGCGACCGCGCCGAACTGCTCGCCGGCCTCCACCCCTCCCAGCACCCGGGCGCCGACCGGTACTACGTCCCGGTCGGTGCCGTGTACACGCGCACCGCGGACGGCGCCCCCGTCGCCTACCTGCACTACCGGGTCACCGGCCGGGGCGTCGGCCTCGGCGACTTCCTGCGCACCTACGACCTCCCCGCCCCCGGCGCCGCGGCCCCGCTGCCGCCCGACCTCGCCGAGGCCCTCGGCGGCGACGAGCCGGTCGAGGCGCCGGAGCTCCCGGAGACCGCCGCGGACGTCCCGCCGCCCTCGCCGACCCCGGCGCCCACGCCCACGGCCATGCCCTCGCCGACCCTGACGCCCACGGCCACGCCGGCCCCGCTGGTCGCGGCGACGGTCACGCCCGGCTCGTCCCCGGCCACGGTGGCCGACGCGGCGTCCCCCGGCCTCCTGGCGGCCGACACCGATCCGGGTGCCCCGGACGGGGATCCGACCGGAGACCCGGACGCGGACCCGGATCCGGGCGCGGATCCGGACGCCGCCCCGGACTCCGAGCCCCGGACGGACACCGAGCCCCGGCCGGGCCCCGACGCCGGGACGGCCGACCCGGTGCCGCCCACCCCCGACCCGTCACCCACCCCCGCCCCCGAAGTGACGGTGACACCCTCGCCGGCGCCCACGACGACCGCCGGGCCGAGGCCGACGCCCGCCCGCACCCCGGCCACCGCCCGCCGCATCTACGTCGCCACCATCCCGGGCGGCCCCCCGGGCGCGGCCGACATCTACGTCCGGGCCAGCGGCTGAGCGCGGCACCACCCGCACGCCCGAGGCCCCGCCGGTGAACGGCGGGGCCTCGGGCTGTTCTGAGGGGGGGGTGGCGCGGGGGTGGGCCGTCCGGTGTCCGGCCGGGCGGCTCAGCCGGTCAGGCCGGCGACGGCCGCGACGGTGACGGGGTGTCCCATGGTCTCGATGCGCCAGGCCGCGAGGGCCTGGTAGGCGGGGGAGCCGTACCAGCCGTGGGCGTCGGCCTCGGTGGGGAACTCCAGGATCGCGGTCCTGGTGTACGCGGTGTCCCCCTCCAGCCGGGCCGGGGCGCCGAAGGCGAGCAGTCGGCCCCGGTAGGGCTCCATCGTGGCGCCGACGTTGGCGAGGTAGTGGCCGAGGGCGGCGTCGGGGGTCAGGTCGGTGCGGGTGATGACGACGTAGTGCACGGTGTGTTCCTCGTGTTCCTTGATCCGGGTCAGTCGGTCAGTCGGTCAGTGGGGCGGCGGGTCAGCGGGCGGCGGGTACGACGGGGGTGACGGGTACGGCGGGTGTGCGGGGCGCGGCGGCCGTGCGGGGGGTGACCCGTTCGGCGGTGCCGGTCGCTGCGGCGGCCTCGCCCGGTGCCGCGGGGGCCGGCCGCCGGGCCGGTGCCTGGCCCGCGAACATCGCGCCGAGGGCGAGCAGCAGCCCGAGGAGCTGCCATCCGGTGAGGGTCTGGCCGAGGACGACGAGGCCGCCGACGGTCGCGACCACCGGGTTGACCAGTCCGAGGAAGGAGGTCGGCCCGGCACCCAGCCGTTCGATGCCGCGGAACCAGAGCACGTACCCGAGGGCGGTGCTGAACAGTCCGAGGTAGGCGAAGCCGGCCAGGTTGGCGGCGCTCAGTGCGGGCGGCGCACCCTCGACCAGGCCGGCGAGCGGTACCAGGAAGAGCGAGCCGGCCAGCAGCTGCCAGGCCGTCAGGTCGAGCAGCGTGGCACCCTCGGGGCGGCCCCAGCGCCGGGTGAGGACGGTCCCCGTGGCCATCAGCGCGATCGCGGTGACCATCGCGGCGATCCCGACGCCGTCCAGCCGGGCGCCGGCCTTCAGCACCAGCAGGGCGACGCCGCCGAGGCCGGCCAGCCCGGCGAGCAGTGCCCGCCGCCCCGGCCGCACCCCGAGCACGCCGGCCGAGAGCCCGGCGACGAGCAGGGGCTGGATCGCCCCGATGGTGGCCGCGACGCCGCCGGGGAGCCGGTAGGCGCCGACGAAGGTGAGCGGGAAGAACAGTCCGATGTTCAGCATGCCGAGCACCGCCGCCCGCCCCCACCAGCGCCCCTTGGGCAGTCTGCGGCCGATCAGCAGCAGGAGCAGCCCGGCCGGCAGGGCGCGCAGGGCGGCGAGCAGCAGCGGCCGACCGTCGGGCAGCAGCTGGGTCGTCACCAGGTAGGTCGTGCCCCAGGCCGCCGGTGCGAGCGCCGCGGTGACCGCTACTCCTGCTCGGGTCCCGAACATGGAATCCCCCTCAACGTTGATTATCTGAACGTTGAGATAAGTTCTACGCCCCGAAGTGAGTGAACGTCAAGTATGTGAATGTTAAGATAGTTGTCGGCGGTCCGCCCGGGCCGTAGGGAGGTGGCCGACCATGCAGCAGCGCGACACCGTCGACGACATCGTGGACCAGTGGACCAGGACCCGCCCGGACCTCAACGCCGAGGCCATCGGTCTGATCGGCCGGATGCGACGCCTCAACATCCGGGTCGACGGCGCCCTGCGGGAGTACTTCGCCTCCTGCGGTCTGGACTCCTCCGAGTTCGACGTCCTGGCCACCCTCCGCCGCTCCGGCGAGCCCTACGAGCTCAACGCCCGCGCCCTGCTCAAGGCCGCGATGGTCACCTCCGGTGCCATCACCAACCGGGTCGACCGGCTGTCCGCCAAGGGCCTGGTCGAGCGCGGCCCCTGCCCGGACGACCGCCGCGCCGTCCTGGTGCGCCTCACTCCGGCGGGCAAGGAGCTCATCGACTCCGCCCTGGACGGCCACGTCCGCAACGAGGAGCGCATCCTCGCCGCCCTCGACCCCGCCGAGCGCGCCCGGCTCGACGCCCTGCTGCGCAAACTCCTCATCGCCCACGGCGACACCGAGCCCCTCTAGCCGCACCCTCCGCGGCGGCGCACGGGTCGTCCACCCGCGCGCCGCAATCGCGATTGACTTCGGATCGTGTTCCGAACTAGCGTCGATGCATGGCGACCCTCACCGTGTCCTTCTCCGACCTGTCGAAGAACTCCAAGCGCGTCGCGGACACCGTGGCGCGGGCCCAGCGCGTGCACGTCACGCGGCGTGACGGCGAGGACCTGTACCTCACCACGGAGCGTCATGACCGTCAGCGCGAGGAGACGGCGGACGTCACCGCCCGGCTGTTCACCGCGCTGATCGGCAGCGACGAGGGCGCGCGGGCCGTGCTCCTGGCCCTGCCCGCCGTCTTCCCCTGGGTCAGGCACCTGTCCGCGCAGGAGGTGCGCGAGTTCGTCGTCGACCTGGTCGACGCCACGCGCGACGTCGTCGAGCTCGACGTGCACGCCAATCTGCACCGCGTGATAGCGGAATGGCGCGCCACCGCCAGAGTGCTGGCGGATCCCGACCTGGCCGCCGAGCTCGGCAGCCCCCTGCCCGGCCTCGATCACGGAGAGGTGGTCGAGCCGTGAGCCCCAAGCGAGGAGAAGACGTCGCACCGCCGGCGGTCGGCGCCGAGTGGCGGCTGCGCTTCGGCACCAGCGAGGCGGCCAAGGGCTGGGGCGAGCTGTGCGCCGAGGCCCCGGGCAACACCCGCCGCTGCTTCGAGGCGCTGCGGGCGAACCCCCTCGCCAGGTCCGACCCCGATCGGCAGCACCGCCTCCGTGGGCGCCTGGCGACCCGGGTCTTCGGGGGTGTCGAGCTGCCGCAGTGGGAGTACGAGGTGACCGCCGGCGGCCGGGTGCGGTACCTGGTGGACGAGGCGGCCCGCACCGTGCACCTCGTCTACGCCTCGCCCCGGCACCCGAAGGACACCGACACGTAATCGGCCGCCGGGGCAGGCCGCCTGACGGGAAGTCGACAGGGGTGGGTCTGGGGTCGCCCGGGAGCCCTATACTCCGGGTGCGCGATCGGCCAAGGGGGAGAGCATGAGCGTGGTCGTCCTCGTCGTACCGGTGGTCCTGCTGCTCGTGCTGCTGGTGGTGCGGGTGGTGTCGCTGCCGCTGCTGGTCTGGATCCAGCGGGGGGAGCGGCAGCGGGCGGCGGCCGCCGTGGGCGCGGGTGCGCCGGCCAGTCTGGCGCCGTTCATCGCCGCGCCCGTCGTGGGGCTCGTCTGCGTGGTGGGGCTGGAAGTTCTGCTGTTCGCCGGCGAAACGCCCCTCCTGCGGATGCTGCGGGAGCCGATCGACCCCGACAACGCGCGCTACCTGGGCGTGGCGGCGCACCTGGCGCTGCACACGGCGGAGCCCTGGTACCTCGCCCCGGCGGTCTCGGCCCTGGTGCTCTGGTTGCTGTTCTGGTACCTGACCCAGCGCAACCTGCTGACCCGCCGCATGCCGGCACGGGTCTGGGCGGCACGCGCCACCCGGCTCCGGGTCCTGGCCCTGCTCGCCGCCCGTGCGGTGATCGGCGCGTTCGTCCTGCCGTACTGGCTGATCCTGGCCGTCATGCTGTTCCAGATCGGCGCGACGGTCACCAGCAGGAAGCACGAGCCGGTCGTCGCCGGGCCGGACACCGCCGCGCCGGCCGCACCGACCGCGCCGACGGCACCCGTGAGCCACGCGGTCGCGGCCACCCCGCCGCCGCCGTACGTCCCGACGCAGCACGTTCCGGCGGCCCAGCCCGCCCAGCCCGCCCAGCCGTTCGCGGCGCCCGCCCAGCCGGCCCGGCCCCTCGCCGGGCAGCCCCTCGGGCAGCACGAGCCGCGGACGATCGGCGGCTACCAGCTGCTCGGGCGGATCGGCTCCGGCGGCATGGGCACGGTGTACCTGGCGCAGCGCCAGGGCTCCGCCACGCAGGTCGCGCTGAAGACCATCAACCTCGAACTGCTCACCGACACCGAGCTGTTGCGCCGCTTCCAACGGGAGTCCGAGGTGCTGGCGATGGTGCCCGGCGCCTACACCGCCCGGGTGCTCGACTCCGGGGTGGACGCCGGCCGGCCCTTCCTGGCCATGGAGCTCCTGGACGGCCGCCCGCTGGACGTCCACCTGCGCGAGCAGGGGCCGATCCGTTCCGCGGAGGCGTTGCGCGCCCTCGCGCTGGCGCTGGCGGTGGCCCTGTCCGGAGTGCACCGGCTCGGGCTCGTCCACCGGGACCTCAAGCCCGCCAACATCATGCTGACCACGGCCGGCCCGCGGCTGCTCGACTTCGGCATCGCGGCGATCGTGGACGGCACCCGGCTGACGATGACCGGCGGCGGGCCGGGCACGCTGACGTACATGGCGCCGGAGCAGTTCGGGGACGAGCCGGTCGGCACGGCCGCCGACGTGTGGGCCTGGGCGTGCTGCGTGGTGTGCGCGGCGCACGGCGCCAGCCCGTTCGCGGCGACCAGCACGGGGGCGGTGATCCGCCGGATCGTGGACACCGGGCCCGAACCGGCCGCGCTGGCGGCGGTCCAGGCCCTCGACCCGGCGCTCGCGGCCGTCGTCACCCGTGCCCTGGCCGTCGACCCGGCGGAGCGCCCGGCGGACGGCACCGGGCTGCTGGCCGCGCTGGAGGCGGCCCGGTCGACGGCGCCGGACCCGGCGGCCCTCCACGAGCAGATCACCCGGGGCTGGCGGACCCTCGCGCTGTAGGGTCCGACCTCAGGCTTGCGCGGGTGCGGCCAGTCGTGCGGCGATCAGCCCGGCGCAGTCGCCGGGTGCGGTCCGGGAGGTGTCCACGAGCAGGTCGTACGAGACGCCCCGGTGGACGGACTCGGCCTGGGCGGCCGCCATGCCGGGGACCCGGTCGCCGCGCGCGGCCTCCCGGGCGGCGGCCACGGCCGGCTCGCAGCGCACGCCGACCCAGAGCACGTCCAGGCCGTCCAGCGCGGCGCGCCACCGCTGCTGCGAGGCGGCGCCGCCGAGGAAGACCTCGTCCACCACGATCCGCGCCCCGGCCCGGGCCATCGCCGCGACGCCGAGCGTCCAGGCGGCGTCCAGGGCCGCGAAGGCCGCTCCGACGCCGACCGTGCCGTCGCCGTCCGCCAGGCCGCCGATGCCCTCGCCGCCGTCCCGCAGCCGGGCCGGCAGCGCGTCGACCAGGGTGTCCGCGCCGAGGTGCAGCCACGGGTCCGGGAGCCGTTCCTGGAGGAGCCGGGCGATGCTGGACTTGCCGGAGCTGGAGCCGCCGTTGAGGACGATCACGTGCATGCCCACATCCTAAGGACGACCCTAGGGGCGGGCGCCCCGTCCCGTCCCGGCGTCGAACGCCGCCGCGGCCGCCGCGAACGAGGCCGCCAGGGCGGGCGATCCGGCCCAGTGCAGGTGGAGGTAGGAGGCGTGCACGGTGCCGCCGGCGAAGCCCTCGGTGCGCGGGCCGGTGGGCAGGTGCCAGCCCCAGGCGGGGTGGTCGCCGGCGCCCGGTTCGCAGACCGTCCGGTGGAACTCGTGGCCGCGCAGGCGGGTGCCGGCCGGGGCGAGCGGGGAGTCGTGCAGGGCGACGGCCTCCCGGTAGCCGAGGGTGAGGCGTTCGGTCATCCGGGCGCCGGTGTCCAGGACGCCGCACATCGGCAGGCCGTCCAGTTCCCGCCCCAGGTAGAGCAGTCCGGCGCACTCGGCGGCGATCGGGCCGCAGTCCGCGGCGAACGCGGCGATGGCGCCGCGCAGTTCGGCGTTCCCGCTGAGCTCCCGCACGTAGAGTTCGGGGAACCCGCCGCCGATGACCAGGCCGGCGGTGCCCTCCGGCAGCGCGGAGGCGTGCAGCGGGTCGAACGGGACGACCTGCGCGCCCGCGGCGGTGAGCAGTTCGGCGTTCTCGGCGTACGAGAAGGAGAACGCGGCCCCGCCGGCCACGGCGATCCGCGGCGCCCCGGGGACGGGTGCGACCTCGGCGGTCGGATCCCACGGGTCGGCGGCCAGGTCGGGTGCGGTGCGGGCGAGTTCGAGCAGCGCGTCCAGGTCGACGGAGGAGGCGACGAGCTCGCCCATGTCGGCGACGGCCTTGAGGGCCTCCGCCGAGCGTTCCACCGCGGGGATCAGCCCGAGGTGGCGGGAGGGCGTGGCGACGGCGGCGGAGCGGCGCAGCGCGCCGAGGACGGGGACGCCGGAGCCCTCCTCCAGGGCCTCCCGCAGGAGGTGCTCGTGCCGGTCGGAGGCGACCCGGTTGAGGATCACCCCGGCCAGCCGGACCTCCGGGTCCCAGGAGGCGAAGCCGTGCACCAGCGCGGCCACCGAGCGGGACTGCGAGGAGCCGTCGACCACCAGCACCACCGGGGCCCGCAGGAGCTTGGCGACGTGGGCGGTGGAGGCCAGCTCGCCGCGCCCGGACGCCCCGTCGAACAGGCCCATGACCCCCTCGACCACCGCCACGTCCGCCCCGGCCGCGCCGTGCAGGAACAGCGGTGCGACCCGTTCCGGCCCGCAGAGGAAGGCGTCCAGGTTGCGGCCCGGGCGCCCGGCGGCGAGCGCGTGGTAGCCCGGGTCGATGTAGTCGGGGCCGACCTTGTGCGGGGACACCGCCAGCCCGCGCGCGGCGAGTGCCGCGATCAGGCCGGTGGCGACGGTGGTCTTGCCGGCGCCCGAGGAGGGCGCGGCGATGACGAGGCGGGGGATGTTCACGTTCTCGGGGCTACCACTCGATACCGCGCTGGCCCTTGCGGCCGGCGTCCATGGGGTGCTTCACCTTGGTCATCTCGGTGACCAGGTCGGCGGCGCCGGTCAGCGCCTCGGGTGCGTACCGGCCGGTGATGACGACGTGCTGGCTGCCGGGGCGGTCCTCGAGCACGGCCACCACCTCGGCCGGGTCGATCCACCCCCAGTGCATCGGGTAGGTGAACTCGTCCAGCACGTAGAAGCGGTAGGTCTCGGCGGCGAGGTCGCGCTTGACCTGCTCCCAGCCCTCCTTGGCCGCCTCCTCGCTGGTCATCTCCTGCTCGGCGGAGCGCTGGATCCAGGACCAGCCGGAGCCCATCTTGTGCCAGTCGACGGTGCCGCCCTCGCCGGAGGCGCCGAGGACGCGCAGTGCGTTCTCCTCGCCGACCTTCCACTTGGCGGACTTCACGAACTGGAACACCCCGACCGACCAGCCCTGGTTCCAGGCCCGCAGCGCCATGCCGAAGGCGGCCGTGGACTTGCCCTTCCCGGGGCCGGTGTGCACGGCGGTGATCGGCTGGGTACGGCGCTGACGGGTCGTCAGGCCGTCGTCGGGGACGCTTTCGGGGACACCCTTGGGCATGTCGGCTCAGGCCGCCTTTCGCATCGAGGTGGTGACGGGTCGGTTGGCGCGGACGAGCGAGGCGACGCCCTCGGCGCGCAGCTCGTCCAGGCTGACGGCGCTGCCGCCGAGCAGCCCGGCCAGGGTGCGGGCGAGGCCGAGGCGGACGGGGCCGGACTCGCAGTCCAGCACGACGCTGGCGGTGCGCTGGGCGGCGAGGAGCCCGGCGGCACGCCGGGAGTCGGCGAGCGCGTCGCGTCCGCCGGTGGCGCGGCCGTCGGTCACCAGGACCAGCAGCGGCCGGCGGTCGGGGTCGCGGAGCCGTTCCACCCGCAGCACCTCGTGCGCGCGCAGCAGCCCGGCGGCCAGCGGGGTCCGGCCGCCGGTGGGCAGCGACTCCAGCCGGGCCGCGCCGACCTCCACGGACGAGGTGGGCGGCAGGGCCAGCTCGGCGCCGGTGCCGCGGAAGGTGATCATGCCGATCTTGTCGCGGCGCTGGTAGGCGTCCATCAGCAGGGACAGCACGGCGCCCTTGACGGCGGTCATCCGCTGCCGGGCCGCCATCGAGCCGGAGGCGTCCACGACGAACAGCACCAGGTTGGACTCGCGGCCGCGGCGCACCTGCTCCCGGAAGTCGTCCTTGTGCAGCACCAGGGCGCGGCCGTCGCGCCCGCGGGCGACCTGGTGCGGCGCGGCGGCCTGCAGGGTGGCGGTGAGGTGCAGCCGGCTGAGGGTGCCCTGCGGCCGGCGGGCGCGCACGGTGTGGCCGGCGCTGGTCTCGGCGGGGGAGCGGCGGCCCTGGGCGCCGCGGCCGGTGCCCTGGACGGTGAACAGCCGGGTCCGGTACGGGTCGCCGGCCGCGACCGGCGCCGACTCCCGGGCGGGGGCGGGGTGCTGGGCCGGGACGGGCTGCGGCTCGGGTGCTCCGGCCTCCGCCGGGGCGTCCGCGGGGGCGGGCTCCGGGGCGGAGGTCTCCGGGGCCGCGTCGCCGGTCGGCTCGGGTGCGCCGCCGCCGTCGGGGCCGCCGTCGCCCGGGCCGCCGTCACCGCCGCCGTCCGGGCCGTCCCCGTCCGGGTCGCCGCCGTCGGGGCCGTCGCCCTCCGGCTCGGGCTCGGGCTCGGTCTCCGGCTGGGCGTGCTCCTCCAGCGTCCGTTCCAGCTGCTCCTCGTCCAGCCCCGGGGCGTCGAAGGGGTTGCGGCGGCGCCGGTGCGGCAGGGCCAGCCGGGCGGCCTTGCGGACGTCCTCCTCCAGCACCTCCGTGCGTCCGTCCCAGGCGGCGAGCGCGACGGCGGTGCGGGCCATCACGATGTCGGCGCGCAGCCCGTCCACCTCGAACGCGGCGCACACCGCGGTGATCTGCCGCAGTGCGGTGTCGGTCAGCTCGACCTCCGGGAGCAGCTCCCGGGCGGCGGTGATGCGCCCGGCGAGCGCCCGCTCGTCCTCGGCGAACCGCGCGGCGAAGCCGGCCGGGTCCGCGTCGTAGGCGAGCCGGCGGCGGACCACCTCGGCCCGCTCGGCGGGCTCCCGGGTGGCGGCGATCTCGACGGTGAGGCCGAAGCGGTCGAGCAGCTGCGGCCGCAGCTCGCCCTCCTCCGGGTTCATCGTGCCGACCAGCAGGAAGCGGGCCGCGTGCCGCACCGACACGCCCTCGCGCTCGACGTAGGAGCGGCCCATCGCGGCGGCGTCCAGCAGCAGGTCCACCACGTGGTCCTGCAGCAGGTTGACCTCGTCGATGTAGAGCACGCCGCGGTGCGCCTTGGCGAGCAGCCCCGGCTCGTACGCCTTGACGCCCTCGGCCAGCGCCCGCTCGAGGTCGAGCGAGCCGACGATCCGGTCCTCGGCCACGCCGACCGGCAACTCGACCAGCTGGGACGGGCGTTCGTGGCTGCCGGCGGCCGGGTGCGGGCCGTCCGGGCACTGCGGGTCCGGCCCGGCCGGGTCGCAGGCGAAGCGGCAGCCGTCGACGGCGGCGATGGACGGCAGCAGGCCGGCCAGGGCGCGCACCATCGTCGACTTCGCGGTGCCCTTCTCGCCGCGCACGAGCACGCCGCCCACGGCCGGGGAGACCGCGTTGAGCAGCAGCCCGAGCCGCAGGTCGGCCATGCCGACGATCGCGGTGAACGGATAGCGGACGTCACTCATGCATACTCCCCAGGTGCCCCGGGCGCCAGGAACGGCAGCGATCCGGCCGCCGGCACCCCGCCCTCGATCAGCTTCCAGAGCGCGTCGGTGTCCGCGTGCTCCTCGATCAGGTCGCCCAGCCGGTCCAGCCGGGCCTCGCGCGCCTCGGCGAAGGACGTGTCCGGCGCGGGCACGAACGCGCGGCCCGCCGATCCGGCGACCTCGCGCAGGAGTTCGCGGCGGAACCCGTCGTTCTCCAGCGCGCCGTGCCAGGTGGTGCCCCAGACCTGGCCGACCCGGCAGCCGTCCAGGAAGGGCTCGCCGCCCTCCACCTCGACCACCCCGTGGTGGATCTCGTAGCCCTCGACCCGGTGCCCGTACGCCTCGCCGACCGGCCGGCCGAGCACCTTCTCGGCGCCGAACCGCACGCGCGTCGGCAGCAGTCCGAGACCGGCGACCTCGCCGGCCCCGGACTCCACCTCGTCGACGATCGAGCCCGCCAGCATCTGGTAGCCGCCGCAGACCCCGAGCACCGGCAGCCCGGCCGCCGCGCGGGCCTTCAGCGCCGGTTCCAGGCCGCGCTCGCGCAGCCAGGCCAGGTCGGCGACGGTGGCCCGGGTGCCGGGCAGCACCACCAGGTCGGCGTCGGCCAGCTCCTCCGGCCGGGTCGCCCAGCGCACCAGCACGCCCGGCTCCTGCGCGAGCGCGTCCACGTCGGTGAAGTTGGAGAGCCGGGGGAAGCGCACCACGGCCACCCGCAGCACGTCCGCGCCGAGCGGGCCGCGGCCGTCCACCCGGTCCACCACGGTCGACAGGTCCAGCGAGTCCTCGGCGTCCAGCCACAGGCCCGGCAGCATCGGCAGGGTGCCCAGCACCGGGCGGCCGGTCAGCCCGTGGAGCATCTCCAGCCCGGGGGCGAGCAGCCGGGCGTCGCCGCGGAACTTGTTGACGAACCAGCCGGCCACGTGCCGCTGGTCCTCCGCGGACAGCAACGCCAGCGTCCCGTACATGGCCGCGAAGACGCCGCCGCGGTCGATGTCGCCGACCACCACCACGGGCAGTCCGGCCGCGGTGGCCAGGCCCATGTTGGCGATGTCCCGGTCGCGCAGGTTGATCTCGGCGGGCGAGCCGGCGCCCTCGCAGACCACCACGTCGTAGCGGCGGCGCAGGTCCGCCAGGCACTCCAGGGCCCGCTCCAGCAGGACGGGCTTGCGCTCGCGGTAGTCCAGCGCACCGACCTCGGCGACCGGCCGGCCGAGCAGCACGACCTGGCTGCGGCCGTCGGCGCCGGGCTTGAGCAGCACCGGGTTCATGGCCGCCTCCGGCTCCACCCGGGCGGCCTGCGCCTGCATCGCCTGGGCCCGGCCGATCTCGGCGCCGTCGGCGGTGACGAAGGAGTTCAGCGACATGTTCTGCGCCTTGAACGGCGCCACCGCGACCCCGCGGCGGGCCAGCCAGCGGCAGATGCCCGCCGTCACCACGCTCTTGCCCGCGTCCGAGGTCGTCCCTGCGACCAGCAGCGCGTTGCTCATGCCCGTCCCTTTCCGCTTCTGCTTCCGCGGCCGGCCAGCAGTCGCAGTGCGACGTGCCCCGCCACGGTCGTACCCAGGGCCAGCGCGCCCACCCTCCGGGAGAGCACGCAGGCCCGCTCGATGTCGTCCACCGTGACCGGCCGCAGTTCGGCGCCCAGGACGGGTCGGTGCTCGACCCGCTCGCCGTACTGCAGGGTGCCGCCCAGCCGGACGCCGACCGCGCCCGCGAAGGCGGACTCGGCCTGGCCGGCGTTCGGGCTCGGGTGCGCCGAGCCGTCCCGGCGCCAGACCCGCCAGGCGGTGCGCGGCTGCGGCGCGGCGGCGACGGTCAGCAGGGCGGTCAGCCGGGCGCCCGGCCAGCCCGCCACGTCGTCCAGCCGGGCCGAGGCCCAGCCGAACCGGGCGTGGCGCGGCGAGCGGTGGCCGACCATGGCGTCCAGGGTGTTCACCGCGCGGAACGCCAGCAGCCCCGGCGTGCCCGCCAGCGCGCCCCAGACGAGCGCGTTGACGACGGCGTCGGCGGTGTTCTCGGCCACCGACTCGACCACCGCGCGGGCGATCTGCTGCTCGTCCAGCGCGCTCGGGTCGCGGCCGCACAGGTGCGGCAGCCGGGCCCGGGCCGCCGTCAGGTCGCCCGCGGCCAGCGAGCGGCCGATGGTGCGGGCCTCCCGGGTCAGCGAGGTGCCGCCGAGCACCGTCCAGGTCGCGGCGGCGGCCAGGGCCGCGCGGCCGAGCGGGCGCCGGCCCGCGGTGCGGTCCAGGGCCACCGCGGCGGCGGCCACGGTGCCCGCGCACAGGGCCGTGTAGCCGGCGCCGGTCGCCCGGTCGTCCCGCCAGAGCCGGCGCTCGAGCCTGGCCGCGGCGGAGCCGAAGACGGCCACCGGGTGGCCGCGGCGGGGGTCGGCGTAGCGGGCGTCGGCGGCGTAGCCCGCGAGGGCGCCCAGCGCGAACGCCGCCGCGCGGGTCAGCGGGCGCACGTCGGGTGCGGCGGGTTCGCGGGGGCGGCGGCCGGGTGCGGCGGGACCGGGGGGTGCGGCGGAAGGCAGCGTCGGGTCCGGCGGGGCGGGGCAGCCTGCATCGCGTGCGTGTCCTCACTCAGGGTCCGCGCCCTGGCTCGACGTAGCGGGGGCGAGAGTCTCCTGGCTTCCGGGTCGGACGCACCCCCGGGCCTTCCAGCGGCTTCTGACGGCGCGCCGTGGCAACCTGCCGAGCGTGCTCCCCGGTGACAGTGGCGGGACCGCGCCGGACTCGCACCGGCTTCCTCTGCATGCCTCCGTTTGGCCCCCGGATCCCATCACGCGGCCGAACCGGGAGTCAACCGAGGTCACGGAGGGGTTGGTCACACGGGACCGGGGGCCGCGGGGCGGCCGCGGGCTCCCGGCCGGGCGGCGGCGACGGGCGGCGGGGCCCGCGTCGGCACCTCCGTCGGTACCTCCGATCCGCCCGCCCGCAGGGGCATGACACCCTGTGCGATCGTCCAGCGGTCCGTAGGGACCTCCAGGGCCGCTTCGTGTGTTCGGCGGCTGGGGCCCGCCGCCACCCGCACCTACCGTTCGTTCCCATGCGACGCAGACAGCCCCCCGCCCTGCCCCCGGTGCCGTTCTCGCCGGGCGCCGCCCGAGCCCACCGGGCCGGCCTCGGCCTGACCCCCGACCAGGTCGTCGGCGGGATGGCCGCGCACGGCGTCCGCCTGCTGCCCACCCACGTCCTCGCCTGGGAGAGCGGCGAGCTGCGGCCGACCGAGGAGGAGTTCATCGCGCTGGCCCGCGCGCTCTGGTGCCCCGCCGTCCAGTTGATGGGCACCCGCCCCACCCGGCTGCGGGACTTCCGGGTCGCCCGCGAACTCCACCAGGACGCCGCCGCCCGCCGGATCGGGGTCGCCCTGCGCCGCTACCAGGACGCCGAGCTGACCGGCCGGTGGGACGGCGACGAGGCCCAGACCCACGCGCTCGCCCAGGTGCTCGGCCTGCGGCTGCGCGAGCTCGTCGACGTCACCGGCCGCCGCGAGGAGCTCGACCGGTGCCTGCGCCAGTGCGTGGACGGCCGGTGGCAGGCCCACGTCCGGGCCGTCGCCCGGATCGTGCCGGTCCACGAGGACGACCTGGCGGCCGTGCTGACGGCCCTCCAGCAGGAGAACCAGGTCTCCTCCCACTGGGGCAGCGGCAGCTGGGGCTCCCCGGCCGCCGCGGTGCCGGACCCGGTCCGCGAGCAGCCGTTGGCGGAGCGCTTCTGGGAGTTGCTCGGGCGGCGCCGGACCGACATCCCGGTCTGACGCCGCGGCCCGCCCCCGCCCGCCCCCGCCTGCCCGCGCCGAACCGCCGCCCGTACCCCTCCAGCCCGCCCGCCTCCCGCCCGCCGCCCGCACCCCCGCCGGCCGCCCCGTCGTGCCCCGGACGGCCCAGCCCGGTGGCCGCCCGGCCGCCCTCCCGGTGAACTGGTGCTCGAACACCGTCCGGTCCAAGACCGTCCGACCGTCAGAGCGGGGAGCGATATGCGTTGGGGAACCGCGGCCGTCGTGGCCGCCGCCGCCGTCGGTGCCGGGGCCGCCGTCCTGGTCATCGGCCGCCGGGCCTCCGAACGGACGGTCCGCCCGGCCGCCGCCGTCGAGGGCTCCGGCCCCGTCCTGGTGCAGAGCCTGGCGGCCGGCCGGATCACCTTCACCCGGCGCCCCGCGAGCCTGCGCCCGGGCCGCTGGGCGGTCGAGTGGGACGACCACGGCCACGCCGTCGTCGAGGACGTCCTGCACAGCGACGAGCAGGGCGTGACCCGCAAGCTCCTGCGCGCCGACCGCGGCACCCTCACACCCGGCACCGAGGTCCGCTTCACCCCGCGCGTCCACCTCGGCGACCCGACCGCGGCGCTCGGCCTCCCGTACCGCGAGACCGCCGCGGACGGCGAGCTCGGCGCGCTGCCGGTCTGGTTCCTCGACGGCAAGCGCGGCACCTGGGTGATCCTGGTGCACGGCCCCGGCGGCGACCGGCAGCAGACCCTCCCGGTGCTCCCCGTCCTGGACCGGCTCTCGCTGCCCGCCCTGGCGGTCACCTACCGGGGTGACGAGGGCGCCCCGGCCTCGCCGGACGGGCTCAGCCACTTCGGCGAGACGGAGTGGCGCGACGTCGAGTCGGCGATGCGCCTGGCGCTGGACAACGGGGCCGGCCGGGTCATCCTGTACGGCTGGTCGGTGGGCGCCACCATGGTCCTGCAGGCGGCGGCCCGCTCCTCCTGGGCGCACGCGATCAGCGGGATCGTGCTCGACTCGCCCGTCCTGGACCTGCCCGCCACCGCCCGCCGCCGCGCCGCGCGGGCCGGGTACACCGGCCCCGCCGCCGAGCTCGGCGCGCTGGCCGCGGAGGGCCGCACGGGGGTCGACCTCGCCGACTTCACCCGGATCGCCGAGGGTGCCGACCTACGGGTGCCCACCCTCCTGATGCACAGCCCGGACGACCAGCTCGCCCCCTTCCGCAGCGCGGAGCGCCTCGCCGGGCTCCGCCAGGACGTGGTCAGCCTGCAAACCTTCCCGGGGGCCGACCACGCCGCGCTCTGGAACTCGGCCCCCACCCACTACACCGAACTCCTGCGCCGCTGGCTCACCCCCCTGCTCTGATCCGTCCGGGCGGCGACCGCCCCCCGCGGCCGCCCGCGGGAGGCGCGGCCGGTGCGGAAACGCCGGCGCGCAAAGGCGGCTGCGGAAAGGCGGGGTGGAGAGGCGGGGTGGACGCGGCCGGCGGCACCCCGGGGCCGGTGTCGTTCGAACGGCCGACTTCCGACGGCACCCGCTCCCCGCCGGCCCTCGTCGGCCGTGTGCGGAAAGTCGGCCGGGCCGACTTTCCACGCCATTCCCGGTGGTCGCGCCGGGCCGTTCCGGCGGCTCCGGAATTCCTCGCGGCGGCCGGTTCCGGACGGGTGCGGAATGCCGTTTCAGCCGGATTTCCGCACCGTCACCCGCATGATCGGCAAACGCCGTCAATCGTCCCCGAAGATCCTCGCCGCGGCCCGTGCCGGGGTGGCCGACGGGCACGGAAAGTGACCGGACGGACGGGGAGCGCGACCGGCGCCGAGGCCCTCCCGCCGGGCTGGCATGGCCCCGCCACACGTTTCCGGCCAGGCGGTTTGCCTCTGTTGCCCGATCTTGTGGAGGTGCTGTGGACGACAGCCCGTCCGTACGGCCAACCGGATGTGACAGAAGGCCGGTACAAGGGGAAGACTGCTCGACGTGACGTCTCGGAATCCGCGCGACCGTGATGCCCCGCTCCCGCCGACGATCGGTACCGGTGCGACGGTGACCCGTCTCCCCGGTACGGCCCACCGGCCCGCCGGTGGCAGGCCGGGCGGGGCCGGGGTACCCCGCCGACGAGGTCCGGCTCCTGCGCCCGGTCGCGGCCGGGTCCCGGTGCCCGAGGGCTTCCCGGCGCCGGCCGAGCTGGCGCCGCTGGCCCGCCGGATGCTGGTGGACGCCGTCCGGATCGCCCGCTGGGCGGGCGATCTGGAGGAGGTCGACAAGCGCGGCGAGCTGCTGCCGGACGACGCCCGCGCGGCCGGCCGGGCGCTGGCCATGACGGTCGGCGCCGCCACCAAGGCGTGGGGTCAGGCCCTGCTGGTCGGCCTGGTCGAGGCCCGCGACGGCGGTGCCGGGCCGGGCTGGCGCCTGCACGCCTGGGAGCACGACGACGAGGCGGTGGTGCGCGGCTGGTCCGCGCTGTTCGACGCCTGGACGCTGCTCGCCCCGGTGCCGCCGGCCGCCCTGCGCGGCGTGTTCGCGGTGCTGGCCGGCCAGGCCGTGGACCAGGCCCCGCAACTGCTCTCCTTCCTGCACCTGGTGGCCGCCCCGGTGGCGGACAGCGAGCTGCTGGAGCTGCTGCGCCGCGGCCTGGACGAGCGCCGGGTGGGCGGGACGGACGGTTCCGGCCTGTCGCCGGTGCCGCACGCGGCCTCCGCCGTGTCGGCCGTCCGCGGCACCTGCCGGGAGCCGCAGATCGACACCCCGCCGTCGCCCGCCGACGTCGCCGCCGTCCTGGACTGGATGCTGGACGGCCTGACGGCCGTCGGCGCGGTGGAGCGCCGGGACGACGCGGCCGAGCTGTCGCCGCTGGGCCACTGGGCGGTGCGGGCGAAGCTGGAGGAGATCTGCACCGTCGCGCAGACCGCGGCCGGGCACATCGAGCAGAGCGCCTTCGAGCTGCTGAACGCCTGCGCGGACTACTCGCCGGGCCCGGCCCGGGCGGAGTTCCGCGCCTGGGTGGCGGCCCGTCCGGCGGACCGCGCGGTGGCGGAGCTGCTGGACGCCGCGCAGGGGGACGACGCGCTGGTGCGCGGGCTGGCCTTCGAGGCGCTGCGGGTGGCCGGCGGCCCGGCCGAGCAGGCGGTGCGGGCGGCGGTCGACGAGCCGGTGCTGCGCCCCTACGCGCTGCTGTGGCTGGCCGAGCGGGCCGACGAGGGGGTGTCCCCGGCGGACGTGCTGGGGGCCGAGGACGCGGCCTGGCTGTGGGTGGACACCGCGGCGGCGGTGCTGGACCACGGCGAGACGGAGCTGCTGGTGGGCCACGTCGAGGGCGCCTCGGCGGGTGATCCGGTGCGGCTGTTCGCCCGGGCCCGGCAGTCGGGGCACCCGCGGGCGGCCTCGGTGCTGACGGCGGTCTCGGGCGTGCACCCGGATCCGGGCGTGGCGCGGGCGGCCCGTCGTTCGGCCTTCAGCGTCCACACCGGCGGCGCGTAGCCCGGCGTCCGCACCGGGCCACGCGTGGCGCGGCGCCCGGACGGAGCACAACGGGAAGGGCCCCGGATCCTGGTGGATCCGGGGCCCTTCCCGTTGTGCTCGGGGCGGGCTCAGCCGAGCCGGGACTCCGCCCGCCGGGCGCGGACGTCGCCGACCTTCTGCCCGACCTTGCGCCGGATGACCAGCAGCGGGGCCATCGCGGCGAGCGTGATCTGGGCGAACGCGCCGACGTGCATCAGCGCGTCGCCACCGGGCAGGCCGGTGGCCCAGGCCGCCAGGCAGCCGATCGAGACGACGATCCAGCAGAGCGTCGCGGTGGCCAGCAGCCCCTGCGGCTTCGGGTACTCGATCCGGCTGACCATCAGGTACGCCGCGCCGAAGATGGCGAGCAGACCGGGCAGGAACGGCGGGTCGAGCAGCACGATGGCGATGACCGTCATCGCGCCCATCGGGCAGGGCATGCCCTGGAACACCCCGGGCCGCATCTTCACGGCCGAGAAGCGGGCCAGCCGCAGGACGACCGCGAGCAGCACGGTCAGCGCGATCAGTGCCGAGAGCTTGCTGTTGGAGCCCTGGGAGACCATGCCCCAGACCGCGACGAAGTAGGCCGGCGCGATGCCGAAGCTGATCAGGTCGGCCAGGTTGTCGAGTTCCGCTCCGAGGGCGGAGGAGCGCAGCTTGCGCGCCACCAGGCCGTCGAAGAGGTCGCACATCGAGCCGATGAGCAGCAGGGTCACCGCGGTGGCGGCGCTGTGCCGGTCGGGTGCGGCGTCCGGGTTGGTGATGTGCGGGACGAGGACCCCGGTGGTGATCGAGTAGATCGCCAGGAAGCCGCAGACGGCGTTCCCCAGGGTCAGGAAGTCGGCGGTGGACAGGTGCTGGGGAGAGCGCGGGGCGCGCAGCTCGCGGTCGCGCGCCCAGCGGCGGCGGCGCAGGGCCGTCTCCTCGTCGTCCAGGCCGACGATTGTCTCAGGATCAGTCACGGTCAAGGCGCGTCACCCCGGCTGTGGTCTTCTGGCCGACCTCGACGCCGACCTCGACGCCGGCCGGCAGGTAGGTGTCGACCCGGGAGCCGAACCGGATCAGGCCGATCCGGTCGCCCTGCTCGACCTTGGTACCGGCGGCCACGTACGGCACGATGCGGCGGGCCACGGCCCCCGCGATCTGCACCATCTCGATGTCGCCGAGCTCGGTGTCGAAGTGCCAGACGACCCGCTCGTTCTGGTCGCTGTCCTTGTTGAACGCCGGGACGAAGCCGCCGGCGACGTGCTCGACGGAGGTCACCGTGGCGGGCAGCGGCGCGCGGTTGACGTGGACGTTGAGCGGGCTCATGAAGATCGCGACCCGGGTGCGGCCGTCCGGCCAGGCGTCGATGCTCTGCACCACGCCGTCGGCGGGCGAGATCACTCTGCCCGTGCCGATCTCACGCTCGGGGTCGCGGAAGAACCACAGCATGCCGGCGCCGAGCGCGCAGGCGGGAACCGCCGCCAGGGCCCACTTGCCGCTGCGCCGGGTGAGGGCGGTGGTCACGGCGGCCGTGGCGAGGGTGGGGACGAACCAGGGGGTGGCTCCGCGCGCGATGGTCACGCGGGGTCGCCGACCGGCCGTCGTGGCTGCGAGGGCATCGCGGTCCGTGACGGAGGAGTGAGGGGACGGGCTGATGGGCATCGAAGACCTTTGTCGCGGGGGATCATGGCCGCTGGACGGGGGCCACCGCGGGATCGGGTAATAGAGGGACGGCTTGCTGTCCCGGTGGATGCTATCGGGAGCACACGGTGGGTGGGCAACCCGCCTGCTCGTTCATGTGTCCGGGGGAGGCGCGTCTGCGCGTCCCACCCCTACGACCGTAGCTCGACCCGGTCCGGTTCCCAAGGGACCGGACGCGGCTGGTGACTCTTGTCTCAGCGGGGGTGCCGGCGGAACCCGGGGGGCGGAGCGGCCCGTACGCGCCCTGGCGAGGGTGTGCGGAAGCGGCCGCAGGGCGCGTCGTTGCAGCTGTACGCCCTGCGGCCGCTTCCGGCGGGCCGTGCCGGACCCCAGGCGGACCAGGCCGGGGCCGTGGTGGGCACGGCGGGGTGCCGGGACGGGCCCGCACGCCCGTCGACCGGCGGTTCGGAGGGGCCGACCCGGCCGTCCGCGGCGGCCCGGGGGCCACGTCGTCCGGGCGGGTCGACCGGGTGCTCAGTCGGCGATCCGGTACTCCTCCAGGAGCCGGCGTCCGACGATCATCTTCTGGATCTCCGCAGTTCCTTCACCGATGAGCAGCATCGGGGCCTCGCGGTAGAGCCGCTCGATCTCGTACTCCTTGGAGAAGCCGTAGCCGCCGTGGATGCGGAAGGCGTCCTCGACGACCTCCTTGCAGTACTCGGAGGCGAGGTACTTGGCCATGCCGGCCTCGAGGTCGTTGCGCTCGCCGCTGTCCTTCTTGCGGGCGGCCATGACCATCATCTGGTGGGCGGCCTCGACCTTGGTGGCCATCTCGGCGAGCTTGAACTGGATGGCCTGGTGCTCGGCGATCTTCTTGCCGAAGGTGGAGCGCTGCTGGGCGTAGGAGATGCCGAGCTCGAAGGCGCGGCGGGCGACGCCGCAGCCGCGGGCGGCGACGTTGACGCGGCCGACCTCGACGCCGTCCATCATCTGGTAGAAGCCGCGGCCGGGCACGCCGCCGAGGACGCGGTCGGCCGGGATCCGGACGTCCTGCAGGACGAGCTCGGTGGTGTCGACGCCCTTGTAGCCCATCTTCTCGATCTTGCCGGGCACGGTCAGGCCGGGAACCTTCGGGTTCGGGCCGAAACCGGCCTCCTTCTCGATCAGGAAGGTGGTCATGTTCTTGTACGGCGTGTTGCCGCCCTCGTCGGTCTTGCACAGGACCGCGACGAGGGTGGAGGTGCCGCCGTTGGTGAGCCACATCTTCTGGCCGTTGAGGACGTAGCAGTCGCCGTCCCGGACGCCCTTGGTGGAGATGGCCGAAACGTCGGAGCCGAGGCCGGGCTCGGACATCGAGAAGGCGCCGCGGATCTCGCCGGCGGCCATCCTCGGCAGGAAGTGGTCCTTCTGCTCCTGGGTGCCGTGGGCGTTGATCATGTGCGCCACGATGAAGTGCGTGTTGACGATGCCGGACACGCTCATCCAGCCGCGGGCGATCTCCTCGACCACCAGGGCGTAGGTGAGCAGCGACTCGCCGAGGCCGCCGTACTCCTCGGGGATGGTCAGGCCGAACAGCCCGAGCTGCTTCATGCCCTCGACGATGGCGGTCGGGTACTCGTCCTTGTGCTCCAGCTCGGTCGCGACCGGAATGATCTCCTTGTCGACGAAATCCCGCACGGTGGCGAGGATGTCCCGCTGGATCTCGGTGAGGCCGTCGGTCTGTGCGAGGCGTCCCATCGTGCGGCTCCGAAAGGTCTGGGGGTCGGGGGGAAGTCGTGGATCCCCCGGGGGGGGATTTCCGGGGGCCCCGCCGGCGTGGCGACGGGGCCCCCGGTACCGGGGTGGGGATCGGCCGATGACGGCGGCCTACCCGTCCGGGGTCAGGAGGGGTCAGGAGAGCGGGGTGGGGCGGCCGGGCTGCTCGCCGCCGCGCTCCTCGATGTACGTCCCGGTCGGCACCATCACCTTGCGGCGGAAGATGCAGACGACCGTGCCGTCCTGCTTGTACCCCTTGGTCTCGACGTGGACGATGCCGCGGTCGTTCTTCGACTTGGACGGCCACTTGTCGATGACGGTGGTCTCGCCGTAGATGGTGTCGCCGTGGAAGGTCGGTGCGACGTGGCGCAGCGACTCGATCTCCAGGTTGGCGATGGCCTTGCCGGAGACGTCCGGGACGGACATGCCCAGCAGCAGCGAGTAGACGTAGTTGCCCACCACGACGTTCCTGCCGAAGTCCGTCGTCTTCTCCGCATAGTTGGTGTCCATGTGGAGCGGGTGGTGGTTCATGGTGAGCAGGCAGAAGAGGTGGTCGTCGTACTCGGTGACCGTCTTGCCGGGCCAGTGTTTGTAGACCGCGCCGACCTCGAACTCCTCGTAGGTGCGTCCGAACTGCATGGCTCAGGCTCCCGGGATCTCGAACTTGGTGGTGCGCTGCATCCCGGCGGCCCGGCCCTTGCCGGAGATGACCAGGGCCATCTTGCGGCTGGCCTCGTCGATCATCTCGTCGCCGAGCATCGCGGAGCCCTTGGCGCCGCCCGCCTCGGAGGTGCAGTAGTCGTAGGCGTCGAGGATCAGCTCGGCGTGGTCGTAGTCTTCCTGCGAGGGCGAGTAGATCTCGTTCGCGGCGGCGACCTGGTCCGGGTGCAGCACCCACTTGCCGTCGAAGCCCAGGGCGGCGGAGCGGCCGGCGACCTCGCGGTAGCCCTCCTGGTTGCGGATCTGCAGGTACGGGCCGTCGATGGCCTGCAGGTCGTTGGCGCGGGCGGCCATCAGGATGCGCATCAGGATGTAGTGGTAGGCGTCGGCCGGGTAGCCGGGCGGCTGCTCGCCGACCACCAGGGACTTCATGTTGATGGAGGCCATGAAGTCGGCCGGGCCGAAGATGATGGTCTCCAGCCGGGGCGAGGCCTCGGCGATGGCGTCGACGTTGATCAGGCCCTTGGCGTTCTCGATCTGCGCCTCGATGCCGATCCTGCCGACCTCGAAGCCCATGGTCTTCTCGATCTGGGTGAGCAGCAGGTCGAGCGCCTTGATCTGCCCGGCGTCCTGGACCTTGGGCAGCATGATGCAGTCGAGGTTGGGGCCGGCGCCCTCGACGACGGTGATCACGTCGCGGTAGGTCCAGTGGGTGGTCCAGTCGTTGACCCGGACGACCCTGGTCTTGCCGCCCCAGTCGCCGTTGTTGAGGGCGTCGACGATGGTGTGGCGGGCGCTCTCCTTGACGAGGGGGGCGCAGGCGTCCTCCAGGTCGAGGAAGACCTGGTCGGCGGGGAGGCCCTGGGCCTTCTCCAGGAAGCGCGGGTTGCTGCCCGGCACGGCGAGGCAGGAGCGGCGCGGGCGCAGTCGGTTCGTGGTGGTCATGAGGGTCGTTCGGTTCCTTCCCAGTGGTCAGCTGGTGGTCGCGGGTGCGGGCGTCCAGGGCTGGAGCTTGTTGGCGAGCCGGATCTCGTCCACGATCCGGCCGATGATGGTCGTGATGCCGAAGTCCTTCGGGGTGAACACGGCGGCGACGCCGGCGGCCTTGAGGGCCTCGCCGTCCGCTGCCGGGATGATGCCACCCACGATCACCGGGACATCCTGCACCCCGGCCCGGCGCAGCCGCTGCAGGACGTCCGGGACCAGCTCGGAGTGCGCGCCGGAGAGGATCGACAGGCCGACGCAGTGCACGTCCTCGGCGACGGCCGCGGAGACGATCTGCTCGGGGGTCAGCCGGATGCCCTGGTAGACCACCTCGAACCCGGCGTCGCGGGCCCGGACGGCGATCTGCTCGGCGCCGTTGGAGTGGCCGTCGAGGCCGGGCTTGCCGACCAGCAGGCGCAGCTTGCCGGCGCCCAGCTCCTCGGCGGTGGCGGCGACCGCGGCGCGCACCGCGGCCAGTTCGCCGCCGGGCTCGGCCGCGACGGCGACCGGGGCGCCGCCGACGCCGGTGGGTGCGCGGTACTCGCCGAAGACCTCGCGCAGGGCGAAGGACCACTCGCCGGTGGTGACGCCGGCCCGGGCGCAGGCGAGCGTGGCCTGCATCAGGTTGACGTCGGTGGCGGCGACGGCCTTGAGCTCGGCCAGCGCCGTCTGCGCGGCGGCCTCGTCGCGCCCGCCGCGCCAGGCCTCCAGCGCGGCCAGCACGGACTGCTCGGAGGCCGGGTCGACGACCATGATCGCGGTGTCGAGGTCGGCCGTGAGCGGGCTCTCCTCGGTGGTGTCGAAGCAGTTGACGCCGATGATCTTGTCCTCGCCGGACTCGATCCGGGCCCGGCGGGCGGCGTGCGAGGCGACCAGGTTGGACTTCAGGTAGCCGGACTCGACGGCCGGGATCACACCGCCCATCTCCAGCACCTTGGCGATCTCCGCCTCGGCGCCGGCCAGCAGCGCGGCGGTCTTGGACTCGACCACCTCGGAGCCGTTGAAGAGGTCGCCGTACTCCAGCAGGTCCGACTCGTAGGCCAGCACCTGCTGGATCCGCAGGGACCACTGCTGGTCCCAGGGCCGGGGCAGGCCGAGCGCCTCGTTCCAGGCGGGCAGCTGGACGGCCCGGGCGCGGGCGTCCTTGGAGAGGGTGACGGCCAGCATCTCGAGCACGATCCGCTGGACGTTGTTCTCCGGCTGGGCCTCGGTCAGGCCCAGCGAGTTGACCTGGACGCCGTAGCGGAACCGGCGCTGCTTCGGGTCCTGGACGCCGTAGCGCTCCAGCGTGACCTTCTCCCACAGCTGGGCGAAGGCGCGCATCTTGCACATCTCCTCGACGAAGCGCACGCCGGCGTTCACGAAGAAGGAGATCCGGGCGACGACGTCGCCCATCCGCTCGGCCGGCACCTGGCCGGAGTCGCGCACGGCGTCGAGCACCGAGATGGCGGTGCACATCGCGTAGGCGATCTCCTGGACGGGCGTCGCGCCGGCCTCCTGCAGGTGGTAGCTGCAGATGTTGATCGGGTTCCACTTGGGGATGTTGCCGACCGTGTAGGCGATCATGTCGGTGATCAGGCGCACCGACGGGCCGGGCGGGAAGACGTGCGTCCCGCGCGACAGGTACTCCTTGACGATGTCGTTCTGGGTGGTGCCGGTGAGCAGGGCGATGTCGGCGCCCTGCTCCTCGGCGACCACCTGGTAGAGCGCGAGCAGCCACATGGCGGTGGCGTTGATCGTCATCGAGGTGTTGGTCTGCTCGAGCGGGATGCCGTCGAACAGGGTGCGCATGTCGCCCACGTGGCCGACCGGGACGCCGACCCGGCCCACCTCGCCGCGGGCGAGGATGTGGTCCGAGTCGTAGCCGGTCTGGGTCGGCAGGTCGAAGGCCACGGACAGACCGGTCTGACCCTTCGCCAGGTTCCGCCGGTAGAGCGCGTTGGAGTCGCTCGCGGTGGAGTGTCCGGCGTAGGTGCGCATCAGCCAGGGCCGGTCGCGCTTCTGCTGCTGCTCGGTCATCGGAGGGGCCTCAGACGTTCCGGAAGCGGTTGATGGCGTCGACGTGCTTGGCGCGGAGCTCCTCGTTGCGCACGCCCAGGCCCTCCTCGGGGGCGAGGCAGAGCACGCCGACCTTGCCCTGGTGCTTGTTGTGGTGCACGTCGAGGGCGGCCTGGCCGGTCTCCTCCAGCGAGTAGACCTTGGACAGGGTCGGGTGGATCTTGCCCTTGGCGACCAGCCGGTTGGCCTCGAAGGCCTCGCGGTAGTTGGCGAAGTGCGAGCCGACGATGCGCTTGAGCGACATCCACAGGTAGCGGTTGTCGTACTGGTGCATGTAGCCGGAGGTGGAGGCGCAGGTGACGATGGTGCCGCCCTTGCGGGTGACGTACACCGAGGCGCCGAAGGTCTCCCGGCCCGGGTGCTCGAAGACGATGTCGACGTCCTCGCCGCCGGTGAACTCGCGGATCTTGGAGCCGAGCCGCTTCCACTCGCGCGGGTCCTGGTTGTTCTCGTCCTTCCAGAACCGGTAGCCCTCGGCGGAGCGGTCGATGATCGCCTCGGCGCCCATGGCGCGGCAGATGTCCGCCTTGGCCTCGCTGGAGACCACGCAGATCGGGGTGGCGCCGCCGGCCAGGGCGTACTGGGTGGCGTACGAGCCGAGGCCGCCGCTGGCGCCCCAGATCAGCACGTTGTCGCCCTGCTTCATGCCGGCGCCGTTCTGGGAGACCAGCTGGCGGTAGGCGGTGGAGTTGACCAGGCCGGGGGAGGCGGCCTCCTCCCAGGTGAGGTGCTTCGGCTTGGGCAGCAGCTGGTTGGTCTTCACCAGGGCGATCTGGGCCAGGCCGCCGAAGTTGGTCTCGAAGCCCCAGATGCGCTGCTCCGGGTCCATCATCGTGTCGTTGTGGCCGTCCGGGGACTCCAGCTCGACGGAGAGGCAGTGCGCGACGACCTCGTCGCCCGGCTTCCAGGCGTTGACCCCGGCGCCGGTGCGCAGCACCACGCCCGCCAGGTCGGAGCCGAGGACGTGGTACGGCAGGTCGTGGCGCTTGGTGAGCGGGGACAGCCGGCCGTAGCGCTCCAGGAAGCCGAAGGTGGAGACCGGCTCGAAGATCGAGCTCCACACGGTGTTGTAGTTCACCGAGCTGGCCATGACGGCGACCAGGGCCTCGCCGGGGCCGAGCTCGGGCAGGGCCACCTCGTCGAGGTGGAGGGACTTCCGGGGGTCCTTGTCGCGGCTGTCGAGGCCCGCGAACATCTGCTCCTCGTCCTTGTGGAGCGTGACCGCCCGGTAGGACTCGGGGAGCTTGACGGCGGCGAAGTCCTCCGACGTGGCGTCGTTGCTGAGGATCGCGTCGAGGATTTCCTGCATGGCTGCCTCCGAAGGCGTACCTGTGTTGAGGGCGCACAGGGCGTCTGGGGGAGCCGGGAGCGGACACCGGCTTCGCTGAGGTGGGTGGGTGGGTGCTGCTGGGCGCCCGGACTGGGCCGGGCCGATCTGGCACTGCTCCCGGGGTGTGGGAACGCCGGACGACGGCGCGCCGAGGTGGGGAGCCGCGGCGCCGCGACTGGTGAGTAACAAGGTAGTGGCACCCTGTGCCACTCGTAAAGACACCGGGTGTCAGGAATTCCGGGGCGTCGCGGCGGGGTGTGACGCGCGTTGAGCGGGCATGCGAAGGGCCCGCGCCGACTGTTCGGCGCGGGCCCTCGAAACTGCCCTGACCTGCGAATACTTCGGGCTCAGGACTCCCTGGCGCCGCTCAGCGCGGCCCGGATGCTGTCCACCACGACGTCCAGTGGAGCGTCCGTCCGGGCGACTGTGATGAGTACCTCACCTCCGGGGCTGACACTCAGTGCGCTTTCCGCCACCCCTTCCACGCCCGCCCCACTGGCACCGGGTGCCACCAGGGAGCCCCGGCGTCTGGCACCCGGCTCGCTGGAGGCCCAGAAGGTCCGCCGGATGACCTCGAAGGAGTGGTCCAGCTGCGCCTCCACGTCCCCCCGGCCGCCGGCCCGCAGCCAGCGCCGCAGCACGTGGTTGTGCGCCGCGACGACCGCCGCCGCCGACACCTCGGCCAGCATCGAGTCGTCCTCGCCGCCGCGCTGCCAGCCCGACGGGATCGACTCGCCGGTGTCGAAACGGCCCAGCAGGTAGCGGGTGAACAGCCGCTCGTACCGGGCCACCACGGCGATCTCCCGCTCGCGCAGCGCCGGGACCTGCCGGATCAGCTGGTACCGCGCGACCGACACCCCCGGCGTGGAGGCGTACATCCGCAGCACCTCCTTGATGCCGCGGCAGACCACGTCCAGCGGGTGCTCCTCCGGCTCGGCGCTGGCCAGCAGGTCGGCGACCCGGACGAGGGTGTCGTCGTGGTCCGGGAAGATCGCCTCCTCCTTGGACCGGAAGTACCGGAAGAAGGTCCGCCGGGCCACCCCGGCGGCGGCCGCGATCTGGTCGACCGTGGTCTCCTCGTAGCCCTGCGAGGCGAACAGCTCCATCGCGGCGGTGGCCAGGTCCTGGCGCATCTGCTGGCGCTGCGCCGCCGCCCGGCGGCTGCCCGGCCCGGCGTCCGGGCCGGTGCCCCCGGTCGAGGAGGTCGTCCGGTCTGCGCCGCGCGGTCCGGCGGAGTGCTGCGGGGTGGCTGCCTGAACCCGATCCATGTCCGGAACGCTACACGGCCCGGCGGGCGCGGCCGCGGCCCTTCCCCGGCGGACCGGGGTGACCGGCCCGGTGACGGCGGGCCGGGGCCAGCGCGCGGACACCGTGCCCGGGTTCCAGCCCGGCGGCCGGGACGCTCCGGAGCTGCCGTAGGGCGCCGACTCCCGCGCGGCGGCGCCCCCGGTCGGCGGCGTGGTCACCGGCGGGCGTGGTCGCGGAAGCCGCGGCCGGTCTTGCGGCCCAGGCACCCGGCCGCGACGAGGTGCTCCAGCAGCGGCGCGGCGGCCAGGCCCGGCTCGCGGAACTCCTGGTGCAGCACCTGCTCGATGGTCAGCGAGACGTCCAGGCCGACCACGTCCAGCAGCTCGAACGGGCCCATCGGGTAGCCGCAGCCCAGCTTCATCGCGGTGTCGATGTCGTCCACCGTCGCGTAGTGCTCCTGGAGCATCCGCACCGCGTCGTTCAGGTAGGGGAAGAGCAGCGCGTTGACGATGAAGCCGGCGCGGTCCCCGCACTCCACCGGGTGCTTGCGGACCTTGGCGGCCAGCTCCAGCACGGTGGCCGTGACGTCCGGCGCGGTCAGCACGGTGGAGACCACCTCGACCAGCTTCATGGCCGGGGCGGGGTTGAAGAAGTGCATGCCGATCACGTCCTGCGGCCGCGAGGTGGCGGTCGCGCAGCTGATCACCGGCAGCGAGGAGGTGGTGGTGGCGAGCACCGCGCCCGGCTTGACGATCTTGTCCAGGACGGCGAACAGCTCCCGCTTGACCGCCAGGTCCTCGGCGACCGCCTCGACCACCAGGTCCACGTCGGCCAGTTCGGCGTACTGGCCGACCGGGGTGACCAGCTCCAGCGCGGCGTCGCGCTGCTCGGCGCCCATCCGGCCGCGCTCGACCGAGCGGTTCAGCGACTTCGACAGCTGTGCCTTCGCCGCGTCGGCCTTCTCCTGGCTGCGGGCTGCCAGCAGCACCGGGTACCCGGCCTTGGCGAACACCTCGACGATGCCGGTCGCCATGGTGCCCGAGCCGCAGACGCCGACCGTCCGGACCTCCCGGCCGGCGACCTTCGGCGTGGCCGGGCCGGTGGCCGCGTCCACGGCCCGGGACGATCCGGGCGCCTCGTAGGTGTAGAAGCCGCGGCCCGACTTGCGGCCCAGCAGCCCGGCCGAGACCAGCTGGCCGAGGATCGGGGCGGGCGCGTGCAGCCGGTCGCGGGACTGCTCGTACATCGCCTCCAGGACGGTCCGCGCGGTGTCCACGCCGATCAGGTCCAGCAGCGCCAGCGGGCCCATCGGCAGGCCGCAGCCGAGCCGCATCGCGGCGTCGATGTCCTCCCGGGACGCGTACTTGGACTCGTACATCGCGGCGGCCTGGTTCAGGTAGGCGAACAGCAGGCCGTTCACCACGAAGCCGGCCCGGTCGCCGGCCGCCACCGGCTCCTTGCCGAGGTCGCGGGCGAACGCGGCGGCGTCCTCGGCGGTCTGCGGGGAGGTCAGCACCGTGCGGACCACCTCGACCAGCTTCATGCTGTGCACCGGGTTGAAGAAGTGCAGGCCCAGCACCCGCTCCGGACGGGCGGTCGCGGCGGCGATCCTGGTCACCGACAGCGCGGTGGTGCCGGTGGCCAGCACGGTGGTCTCCGGGCAGATCCGGTCCAGCTCGGCGAAGAGCTCCCGCTTCAGCTCCAGCTGCTCGGGCACCTCCTCGATCACCAGGTCCGCGGCGGCGGCGGCCGCCAGCTCGTGGCCGACCGAGATCAGCGCGAGCAGCGCGGTGCGCTCCTCGGCGGTGATCCGCTCCCGGTCCACGGCGTGCGCGGTGGTCTCCTCGATCCGGGCCAGCGCCCGGGCCGCCGAGTCCTCGGTGGCCTCGATGCCGATCACCCGGCGGCCGCTCCTGGCGACGGCGACCGCGACACCGGCACCCATCGTGCCGAGGCCGACGACGGCGACCGTGGGAAAGGGACGCTCCATGTGTCCTGCACTCCTAGTCATGGGTGGCCCGCGCGCGCTCCGGCGGGCGCGCCGCCGCGCCCGGCCGTGGGCCGGGGGCGGCCGCCGCCGGAGGAGGGTCCGCGCGCGGGGGCTGGGGAGATGACGGGTCCGGCGCACCGGCGCAGCGGCCGGTCCGCTCCGGCCGAACTGCGGGTGTGCCGTGGTACTCAGGCGCTCAGGGTGGAAGGAAGCGGCTCTGATACGAGGAAGGGGGCCCGGCTGGCCGCGGTTCGCGGCACCGGCCGGTGAAGTCGCACCGCGCGGGCGCCGCAGATACGGCGACCGCAGGCCCCCGTCGGTGCGGCTCCCGAAGCCCGACGGTGGTGCGTCCGGCCACTGTAGCGAAGCTACCGACGGGTAGGAAAGGGGGCGTCGGCGGGAAATCCGCCCGGATCCGCGGGCGCCCGGGTCGGCCGGGGCCCCGCCCGACCCGCCCGCCCCGAACGGGTGAACGGATGGACGGACGTCCGTTTCGACCACCCGATAGGGGAGTTACGCGCCCCCGGCGGTCGGGGCAGCATGGAGGCATGACCATCGGAACCGTCACCGCCGGCCCCACCGCGTCCGGCCCGGGCGGCCCGGGCGACCAGCCCGTCGGCCCGGCCGGCCCGCTCGCCGCCGTCGCGCTGCCGCCGCGGGCCGAGCGCGCCGAGCGGGCCTCGGCGGCCGCCGACCGGCTGCGCGCCGCCGGGGTCGAGGCGGTGGCCGTCACCTGGGTCGACAACGCGGGCATCGCCCGGGTCAAGGCCGTCCCCCTCGGCGGCCTGGTGCACGCCGCGCAGTGGGGCGTCGGCGCCGCCCCCTGCTTCGACGTCTTCCTCGCCGACGACGCCGTCACCACCAGCCCGGTCATCGGCGGCCCCACGGGGGACCTCCGGCTCTACCCCGACGTCGAGCGCGTCGTCCCGCTGGCCGCCCAGCCGGGCTGGGCCTGGGCCCCGGGGGACCGGCACACCCAGGACGGCGCCCCGCACCCCGGCTGCCAGCGGCTGTTCGCCCGCCGGATGGAGGCCGCGGCGGCCGCGCGCGGGCTGGGCCTGCTGGCCGGCATCGAGGTCGAGTGGGTGGTCGCGCTCGCCGGGGATCCGCAGGAGGAGCCGCGCTACCCGACCCACGGCCCCGCCTACGGGATGCACCGGCTCACCGACCTCTCCGACTACCTGCGCGACGTCCTGCGTGCGCTCGGCGAGCAGGGGCTCACCGTCCTGCAGATCCACCCCGAGTACTCCCCGGGCCAGTTCGAGGTCTCGGTGGCCCCCGAGGGCCCGGTCGGTGCCGCCGACACCTCCGTCCTGGTGCGGCACACCGTCCGGGCCGTCTCCGCCCGGCACGGCCTGCGGGTCTCCTTCGCCCCCGTGGTGGAGGCCGGCGCGGTCGGCAACGGCGGGCACCTGCACCTGAGCCTCTGGCGGGACGGCCGCAACCTCGGCCACGGCGGCCCCGGCCCGCACGGCCTCACCGCGGAGGCCGAGGGCTTCCTCGCGGGGGTGCTCGGCGCGCTGCCCGAGCTGCTGGTGCTGGGCTGCTCCAGCCCGGCCGGCTACCTGCGGCTGGTGCCCTCGCACTGGGCCGGCGCCTACCAGTGCTGGGGCCTGGAGAACCGCGAGGCGGCGCTGCGCCTGGTGACGGGCTCCACCGGGGAGCGGGCGGCCGCCGCGAACGCCGAGGTCAAGTGCTTCGACGCGAGCGCCAACCCCTACCTGGCGGTCGGCGCGGTGCTAGCGGCCGGCCTGGCCGGGCTCGACCAGCGCCGGGCGCTGCCCCCGGAGTTCACCGGGGACCCGGCCGCCGCCGAGCCCGGCACGGTGCCGCGGCTGCCCGCGTCCCCGGCCGAGGCGCTGGCCGCGTACGAGCGCTCGGCGGTGCTGCGCGAGGCACTCGGCGAGCCGCTGTACGAGGCGGTGCTGGCGGTGCGCCGGGCCGAGGCCGAGCAGTACGCCGGGGCCGCGCCCGAACGGCTGGTGGCGGCCACCCGCTGGCGGTACTGAGCGGTGCCCCCGTCGCCGGTGCCGGCGCTGGTCGACCACCACTGCCACAGCGTGGTGGCGGCCGAGCTCTCCGACGACGCCCTGGCCGGGCTGCTCACCGAGTCCGACCGCCCGCCCGCACCCGGCTGCTCCCCGTTCGACAGCGCGCTCGGCCTGGCCGTGCGGCGCTGGTGCCCGCCCGTCCTCGGGCTGCCCGCGCACGCCCCGGTGGCCGAGTACCTGGCGCGCCGGCGCGAGGTGGGCGCCGCGGAGGCCGCCGCCCGGCTGCTGGCGGCGGCCGGGCTGGGCGCCTGCCTGGTGGACACCGGGCTGACCACCGCGGCCGGGCTGCCCCTGCTGTCGCTCGGTGAACTCGCCGCGGCCACCGGGGCGGTGGTGCGCGAGGTGGTCAGGCTGGAGTCGGTGGCCGCGGCGGTCACCGGGCCGGCCGGAGCCTGGCCGCAGGCCGTCGGCGAGGCCCTCGCGGCGGCCGCCGCCGGCGCGGTCGCGGTCAAGTCGGTGCTGGCCTACCGCGCCGGGCTGGCCGCCCCGGCCGAGCGCCCCGCGCGGGCGGCCGTGGTGGCCGCGGCCGGTGCCCGGCTGCGGGGCGGGCCCGGCCGGCTGACCGATCCGGTGCTGCTGCACCACCTGCTCTGGACGGCCGTGGACGTCTGCGCCGAGCTCGGCCTGCCGCTCCAGCTGCACACCGGTTTCGGCGACCCGGACCTCACCCTGCACCGGGCCGATCCGTCGCTGCTGACGGACTTCGTGCGCGCGGCCGAGCCGAGCGGCGTCCCCCTGGTGCTGCTGCACTGCTACCCCTACCACCGGCAGGCCGCCTGGCTGGCCCAGGCGTTCCCGACGGTCTACACCGATCTCGGGCTGACGGCCTCCTACACGGGGCCGCGGGTGGCCGCGGTGCTGGGGGAGATGCTGGAACTGGCGCCGTTCGGAAAACTGCTGTTCTCCACCGACGCGTACGGGCTGCCCGAGCTGTTCCTGGTGGGTGCCGCCCAGTTCCGGCACGGGCTGGGGTCGGTGCTGGCCGGCTGGCGGGCGGACGGCGCCTGTTCGGCGGCGGACGCGCAACGGCTGGAGCGGCAGATCTCGGCCGACACGGCGCGCCGGCTCTACGCGCTGTAGGGCGGCGTCCCCGTCGATGACGGTCGGCGGTCAAGGGCGTCAGCTCGTCGGCACACCAACACTTTTTAACAATATGACTGACTGTTTTTCCTGTTGATGCCTGGAACCTGACGTTCCGCTGTTGGTTGAGATGTGACGATTAGATGTCTGCCTCTTGCGCATCTAATCGGATATTCATTAGCGTCCCGATCATTACATCGCACCTGCCACACCGCAGCTGCTGCATGACGACTCGGGAGGGCCAACCCCAATGAGAGTTTCTCGGATCAGCCGGACCCGGTACGCGGCGGTGGGCCTGGTGCTCGCCACCGCCGGCGCCCTCGCGCTGCCGGCCGGCACCGCCGTCGCGGCCCCCGTGGCCGACTCGACGACCGGTCCGCTGCTCAGCTACGTCGTCAACACCAAGGCCAACCACGGCCAGGTGCAGAAGGTCGAGCAGGCCGTCAAGAGCCTCGGCGGCACGGTGGTCTACTCGTACGACCAGATCGGCGTCGTCATCGCGCGCTCGACGGACACCAAGTTCGCCGAGAAGCTGCGCCTGGCCAAGGGCGTCGACTCGGTCGGCGCCAGCCGCACCAAGGGCATCACCGCCGCCGACACCCAGAAGGCCGAGGTCGCCCCCGCGCCCGCCGCCGCCCCGGCCCCCGGCCAGGAGCCGCTCGAGGCCAACCAGTGGGACATGCGCCAGATCGGTGTCGACAAGGCGCACAAGATCTCGCTCGGCAGCCGCAACGTCACCGTCGGCGTGCTCGACTCCGGCATCGACGCCACCCACGAGGACCTCGCCGCCAACGTGGACGCCTCGCAGTCGGTCTCCTGCATCGACGGCGGCAAGCCGAACACCGACTGGAAGGCCTGGCAGCCGGGCCCCGACGGTGACCACGGCACCCACGTCGCCGGCACCATCGCCGCCGCCAAGAACGGCAAGGGCATCGTCGGCATCGCGCCGAACGTCAAGCTGGCCGCGGTCAAGGTCGTCGACGACGGCGGGTTCATCTACCCCGAGTACGCGATCTGCGGCTTCGTGTGGGCCGGTGAGCACCAGTTCAAGGTGACCAACAACAGCTACTACGTCGACCCGTGGATGTTCAACTGCCCGAACGACAAGGACCAGGCGGCCATCACCGCCGCCGTCCGCAAGGCCGTCGCGTTCTCGCAGCGCAAGGGCGTCCTCAACGTCGCCGCGGCGGGCAACGAGAACATCGACCTGGCGCACAAGACCACTGACGTCTCCAGCCCGGACGACACCACCCCCGGCACCCGCCCGGTCACCAACGACTGCCTGTCGCTGCCGACCGAGCTCCCGGGCGTCATCGCCGTCTCCTCGGTGGGTGTCAAGGGCGACAAGTCGTACTACTCCAGCTACGGCAAGGGCGTCGTCACCGTCGCCGCGCCGGGTGGCGACCGCCGCTTCCAGCTGCCGGACACCCCGGACAAGGACGGCCGCATCCTGTCGACCATCCCGGGCGGCAAGTACGGCTACATGCAGGGCACCTCGATGGCCTCCCCGCACACCACCGGTGTGCTCGCCCTGCTCGCCAGCACCTTCCCGTGGGCCAGCCCCGAGGAGCTGACCGAGATGCTGACCAGCCAGGCCGAGTCGCACCCGTGCCCGAGCGGCGAGTTCAACCCGGGCGGCACCGGCCAGTGGAAGGCCACCTGTGAGGGCGGCGCGGACGACAACGGCTTCTACGGCGCGGGCATCATCAACGCCGAGAAGGCGGTCCAGTGGTGGCGCTGACGCGCTGACCGCGGCACCACCTGAACACTGAGCCGGGGAGCGGGACCACTTGGTCCCGCTCCCCGGTCGTTTCTGAGTAGTCGTACTCAGGCCGCCGGGTGACCGGCTCGCCAGGATGGACCCGTACCCCACGGAGTCCTCCCAGGAGTTGAGCAGCATGGCGCAGACCTTCCCCGGCTGGCAGGCCCCGCCGGTCCGCCCGTCCGCCCCCGCGGGCCGCGGCCGGCGCTGGCCGTGGCTCGTCCTGGGTTTCGTCGAACTGGCCGCCGCCGGGCCGATGCTGGTGGCGTTCGCGATGACCGGGCTGGTGGCCGGGGTGATGGGCCTGGCGGCCGGCGGCACCGCGAACGCGGCCGTCGGACTGGTGCTGATGCTGGCCGCGGGACCGGTGGCCGGGCTGGCCGCGGCGGCGGTCGCGATCGCGCTGTTCGCCCCGGCGGTGAGCAGGTTCAGCCGCTCGGTGGTGTTCGCCGTCCTGATGGGCGGACTGCTGGCCGGCACCGCGGTCGAGTACGTCGGCTGGGTCGCCCCAGCCCTCGGCTGAGCACCCGCGGGCTCGAGGAGGCCCGTCCGGGGACGGAGACGGCCGCGGGGACGGGCTACGGCTCCTGGTCGACGTGCGGGTCCCAGACCGTCGCCACCGACGGTTTGCCGTGCAGGTCGGGGACCTCCTGCAGCCAGGCGGGCCGGCCGGCGCGGGTCCGGGCCTCCCGCCGCCGCTCGGCCTCGCGCAGCTGCTCGGGGGTGGCGAAACCCTCCGGCAGCCACTGCCCGGAGAGCGTCGCCCGGGCGGCCAGGTGGGTGACGTAGGCGTCCCGGACGGCGGCCACCGAGTCGAAGCCCGGCTCGTCGGCCAGCCACTCGTCCGGGACGAGGGCCAGCACCTCCTCCAGCAGCGCTGCGGTGACCAGCGGGCCGAGCTCCTCGTCGGCCAGCCGGACGTCCGGGGAGCAGCCGCCGAGGGCGTGCGCACTGAGGTCGTAGCGCTTGCCGACGGCCGCCCCGGCGGTGGCCCAGCGGTGGTGGAAGATCAGCGCGGCGCCGTTGTCGATCAGCCAGAGCCGCCCGTGCCAGACGACCAGGTTGGGGTTGTGCACGGTGCGGTCCACGTTGCCGGTGAGCGCGTCCAGCCAGACCACCCGTCCGGCCTCGGCGGAGCCCACCGGGATCATCCCGGGCCGGTAGTCCCGGGCGCCGGGCAGCAGGTCCATCCCGAGGTTGAGGCCGCCGCTGGCCCGCAGCATGTCCTGGATCTCGGTGTCCGGTTCGTCCGCGGCGACGGCCGGGTCGAAGTCCACCAGCCGCAGCTCGGGGACGCGCAGGCCGAGGCGCCGGGCCAGTTCGCCGACGATCACCTCGGCGACCAGCGCCTTGCGGCCCTGGGCGGCGCCGGTGAACTTGACCACGTAGGTCCCCAGGTCGTCGGTCTCCACGACGCCGGGGACGGAGCCGCCGGCCCTCAGCGGGTCCACGTAGCGCACTGCTGTCACCAGATCGAGCACACCGGCCACCCTATCCCGCCCGGCCGGCGGGCGGCCGGGCCGGTGCGAGCCCCGGAGGGCCGCGCCCGCGGCGCTGTGATTGGCTTGCCGCTGAGACCGGAGACCCACCAGACAGAGGAGAGCACGTCCATGGGACAGGTGCAGGCCACCACGGCGCGGGACTACGACGCCGCCCCCGAGCGGGTGTACGAGGCGCTGGCCGACTACCAGGTGACCCGCCCGAAGCTGCTGCCCGCGCAGTACAGCGAGTACGAGGTGCGGGTCGGCGGCACCGGTGCCGGCACCCAGGTGCACTGGAAGCTCCAGGCCACCGAGAAGCGTGTGCGGGACTGCCTGTTCACCGTCTCGGCGCCGGCGCCCGACCAGCTGGTGGAGAAGGACGCCAACTCCACCATGGTGATCACCTGGACCGTCTCGGCGGTCGGCGAGGGCCGGTCGAAGGTCACCGTCTCCGCCACCTGGCAGGGTGCGACCGGCATCGGCGGCTTCTTCGAGCGGACCTTCGCCCCGAAGGGCCTGAACCGGATCCACGACCAGGTGCTGGCCAACCTGGCCGCCGAGGTCCGCTGACGGATCCCCCCCCGGAGCCACCCCCCGGGCAATTCGCCCGGGGTTTCGAGTGGTTCGTCCGCCCGTACGAGCGGAAAGCCGTACGGGTGGACGGCCCGCCACCTCCGGGTGACGAGGGCCGCCCGGCGCGCTGGAGCCACCCTAGGCTCGCCGCCGTGCATATGACGATCCTTCACATTTCGCAGCCGGTCGACGGCGGCGTCGCCCGCGTCGTCGTCGATCTGGTCCGGGGACAACGGGAGGCGGGCCACCGGGTCCTGGTGGCCTGCCCGCGGGGCGGCCGGCTGGCCGAGGAGGCCGCCGCGGTGGGCGCGCTCGTCCGGGACTGGCCGGCGGAGCGCTCACCGGGGCCGGGCTCCGCCGCGGAGGTCTGGCGGCTGCGCCGGATCGTCCGGTCCGCGGCGCCCGACGTGGTCCACCTGCACAGCGCCAAAGCCGGTCTGGCCGGACGGCTGGCGGTGCGCGGCACGGTGCCCACGGTCTTCCAGCCGCACGCCTGGTCCTTCGCCGCCGTCGACGGTCCGATGGCCACCGCGACCCTCAACTGGGAGCGATTCGCCAGCCGTTGGGCGCACCGGCTGCTCTGTGTCAGTGTCCAGGAGCGCGCCGACGGCGTCGCCGCGGGCGTGAGCGCGGACTGGGCGGTGGTGCCCAACGGCGTCGACGTCCGCCACTACGCGCCCGCCGACCGCCGGGCCGCGCGGATCGCGCTCGGCCTGGACCTGGACGCCCCGCTCGCGGTCTGCGTGGGCCGGCTGTGCCGGCAGAAGGGCCAGGACGTGCTGCTGGCGGCGTGGCCGCAGGTGCTGCACGCGGTGCCGCAGGCCCGGTTGGCGCTGGTCGGCGGGGGCCCGGAGGAGCAGCGGGTGGCGGAGCTGGTCCGGGAGTCGGCGGAGCCGTCCCGGGTCCGGCTGGTCGGGGACGTGCCGGACCCGCGGCCGTGGCTGGCGGCGGCGGACCTGGTGGTGCTGCCCTCGCGCTGGGAGGGCATGGCGCTGGCCCCGTTGGAGGCGATGGCCGCCGCCCGTCCGGTGCTGCTGACGGAGGTGCCGGGGGCCCGGGAGTGCCTGCCGCAGGCCGAGCGGGCGCAGGCGGTGGTGCCGCCGGAGGACGTGACCGCGCTCGCCACCCGAATGGCCGAAGCGTTGTCCGATCCGATCGAGTGCGAGCGGCGCGGTGCCCGACTGCGTGACCACGTGGTGGCCCGTCACGACGTCCGCACGGTGGTCGAACAGGTGGACGTCCTCTACCGCCATCTACTGGGTGCCGGCCCGGCCGCGGGGCGCCGCCGCACCCGTGTCCCAGAGCCGATCTGATCGTTTCACATGCCGTGAATGCCCGCCGTTCCGGGGCCGGCGTATTCGCACCCTCAACCGGATAAGGGTGAGGCGTCAATCCGAAATACCTATTAATGGGCGGCTGGAATGAAACGGCAAGTCACCTTCCGGCCTGCAAGTCCCGGTTCGGTATTGTCGGATTTCGCCTGCTTCATTTCGACTTCACGCCGGGAATTCGCGAGTGAGCACGTCGCGACCGGGCCCGCCGGGCCCCGCGCGCGAGAGCCGAAGGCCGCCGGCGGCAGCAGGTGCTGTCAGGACCGCGCCCACCGGCCCGGGACGACCGCTCCGCGCCATCCGGTGCCGGGGCACCGCCGCCCCGGGCACACAGCAGGGGAGTTCGTGCGCTGATGACCATTGACCACGACAGCGTGCCGCGGTCCGACCAGTCCCTCTCCGGCCCGTGGCGGCCCGGCACCGGGCTGCTCGACCGCCCGGCCGGATCGGCCCGGACCGGTACGGTGCCGACGCCCCGCCGGCACCGCAGGGCCGTCCGCTCCCGGCTCGCCCTGCCGCTCGCACTGGTCCAGGTCGACGCGATCGCGCTCTGCACCGCCACCGGCCTCGCCAACCGGGCCATCGACCCCGCCGTCCCGCTCGCACCGCTGCTCGGCGTCGCCGCCGTCCTCCCGCTGCTGCTCGCCCTCAACCTCGCCGGCGGCCTCTACCGGACCCGGCTCACCCTCTCCGTCCTGGACGAACTGCCCGCACTGGCCGTGCGCGCCGTCGTCGCCACCGCCTTCGCCGTCACCCTGGCCGGCTGCCTGGACGGCCGCTGGCCCGACTGCGGCCCCGCCACCCCGGCCCGTCTCACCGTCCTGCTCGGCGCCCAGCTGCTGATCGCCGCCCTCGGCCGCGGCGTGCTCTACCACCTGGTCCGGCGGATCCGCCGCAGTCGCCCCAGCCCCGTCCTGGTGCTCGGCGCCGGCCGGCTCGGCCGCCGGGTCGCCGCCGCCCTCAGCGAGCGGGGCGAGTACGGGATGCGCCCGGTCGGCTTCCTCGACGCCGACCCGCCGCTGCTCGCCACCGACACCGACCTGCCCGTCCTCGGCGGCCGCGAGGTGCTGGAGCGCGAGGTCCGCCGGCACCGGGTCCACCACGTCGTCGCCACCGCGGGCGCCGCCGACGAGGGCGAGACCGCCGCCGCCCTGCGCGACGCCGCCCGGCTCGGCTGCCAGGTCTGGCTGGTGCCGGCGCTGCGCGAGTTCGGCGCGCTGCCCACCTCCCGGCTCCCCGGCGCCGACCACCTCTGGGGCTTCCCCTGCCTGCGGGTCGACCGCCCGGCGATGCGCCGGCCCGGGTGGGCCGCCAAGCGCGCCCTGGACGTCACCGCCGCCGGGCTCGGCCTGCTGCTGCTCGCCCCCGTCCTGGCGCTCTGCGCCCTCGCCGTCCGCTTCGACACCGGCCCCGGCGTGCTCTTCCGCCAGCAGCGCACCGGGCTGGACGGCCGGATCTTCACCGTCCTCAAGTTCCGCACCCTGCGCCCCAGCAACGAGCACGAGTCGGCGACCCGCTGGAACATCTCCCAGGACCACCGGATGGGCGCCGTCGGCCGCCTGCTGCGCCGCAGCTCGCTGGACGAGCTGCCGCAGCTGTGGAACGTCCTGCGCGGCGACATGAGCCTGGTCGGCCCGCGGCCCGAGCGCCCCTACTTCGTCATGCGGTTCAGCCAGGCCTACCCCGAGTACGCCGACCGCCACCGCGTCCCGGTCGGCCTCACCGGCCTCGCCCAGGTCAACGGCCTGCGCGGGGACACCTCCATCGAGGACCGGGCCCGGTTCGACAACCGCTACATCGAGAGCTGGAGCTTCTGGCAGGACGTCAAGATCCTGTGCCGCACCGCGGTCCTGATGCTCCACCCGGACGGGAGCTGACCCGCGTGGCCCTGACCCTCCCCGCCGACCCCGCTCCGAACTCCCCGGGCACCCCGCGGGCGGACGGGCGCGCGGCGGCGGCCTTACGCAGGTCCCTCGCCGCCGCCGCGGACCGCCCCAGCCTGCTCGCCGCGGCCACCGTGCTGCTGGTCTGCGTGCCCACCGGCGAGAAGGACGTCACCGCCGCCGTCCACGTCACCGCCGCCGACATCGCCTCGCTGGCGCTGGTCGCCCTCACCGCGGTCAACCTGCTGCGCGGCCGGCTGCCCGCGCTCAGCCGCGCGAGCTGCGTGCTGTTCGGCGGGATCGTCGTCGCGGCCGCCGTCGCCACCGTGGGCTCGATCGACCCGGCGACGAGCCTCACCGGCTTCGTCCGGCTCACCCAGATCTTCGTCCTGGTGCCCGCCGGGGTGCTCTGCTCGCTGCGCGACCGCGCCGACCAGCGGCTGGTCCTCGGCTCCTTCGTGCTCGCCGCGCTGATCCAGGGCGTGGTCGGCGCCCACCAGTACCTCACCCGCACCGGCGCCTCCTACACCGGCCAGCCGATCCGGGCCGTCGGCACCTTCGGCGCGCTGGACATCATGGCGATGTCCACGGTCGTCAGCTACGGGCTGCTCGCGGCCCTGGCGCTCGGCCTGGCCGAACGGGGGGAGCGCGGCAACGCCCGGCTGCGCCGCGCGATGTTCGCCGCCGCCGCCTTCCTGACCTTCCCGCTGGCCGTCTCGTTCAGCCGCGGCAGCTGGATCGCCACCGGCGCCGCCGCCACCGTGCTGCTGCTGCGCGCAGACGCCCGGCTCGCCGTGCGCGGAGCCGTCCTCGGCACGGCCGCCGGGATCGTCCTGGTCGGCGGCCTCGGCCTGGGCGCCTCCGGCGTCACCGAGCGGCTCAGCTCGATCGGCTCGGTCTCCGCCGCCCCCGACCAGTCCGTCTCCGACCGCTACGACCTGTGGGCCACCGCCGGGCGGATCTGGCAGGACCACCCCGTCCACGGCGCCGGCCCGAAGGCCTTCCAGCAGCTGCGCGACAGCCACGCCCCGCTGCGGCTCTCCTCCGGCAGCGACGCCGCCGACGCCACCATCGGGTTCCAGCGCGAACCGCTGCTCTCCCCGCACAACATGTACTTCCTGGTGCTCAGCGAGCAGGGCCTGATCGGGATCGTCGCTTACACCGCGCTCTTCCTCGGCCTGCTCCTCGGCTGCCTGCGCCACTCGCGCGGCCCGGCCCTGGCCGCGCTGGCCCTGCTCACCTGGGTCCTGGTCGACTTCCTGTACGCCGACATCGGCGGCACCACCACGGTGCTGACCTCCGTCGTCCTCGGCCTCGCGGCCCGCGCCTGCGTGCAGGAGACGGCGTGACCACGGACCAGCCCGTGCCGACCCTCGCCGCACTCCCCGCCCCCCGCAGCGCCCCCGCCGACGACCGGATGCCCGGGCCCGCCGCCGGCCCCCGGCGCGGCTTCCTGGCCAAGGCCTTCGGCGTCACCGCCGTCCTCAGCGCCGCCGGCTCCGGCCTCGGCCTGCTCCGCGACCTCCTGCTCGCCCGCTACTTCGGAGCCGACCAGGGCACCGACGCCTTCCTCGTCGCCTGGACCGTCCCGGAGACCGCCGCGCCGCTGCTGATCGAGGACGCCATGTCCTTCCTCATGGTGCCCGCCTTCGCCCTCGCCCTGGTGCTGCGCGAGGAGCACCCGGACGCCCCCGACCCGGTCCGCCAGCTCGTCCGCGCCACCCTGCCCCGGCTGCTGCTCGCCCTCAGCGGGCTCGCCGTGGCCGTCGCGCTCGGCGCCCCGCAGCTGGTCGACCTGCTCGCCCCGGGCCTGGCCGACCCCGGCCTGGCCGTCGCCTGCACCCGGATCACCGCGATCACCGTGCTGCCCTTCGGGGTGGCCGGCTACCTCGGCGCCGCGCTGCGCGCCCACCACCGCTTCACCGCACCGGCCGGCATCTACGTCGCCTACAACCTCGGCATCCTCGCCGTGCTGCTCGGCTGCCACGCCTTCCTCGGGGTGCGCTCGGCCGCCCTCGGCGTGGCGCTCGGCAGCCTGCTGATGGCCGGTCTGCTGATCGGGCCCTTCCTGCGCCGGCTGCGCCGGGGCACGTCGGCGGCCGGGGCCCGGGGCTCCCGCCAGGCCCTGGTGCTGATGCCGCTCGCCCTGCTGCCGGTGGCCGCGTTCACCCTGACCCGCCAGGCGCAGGTCTTCGTCGAGCGCTACCTCGGCTCGACCCTGCCGCCCGGCACCATCTCGCACCTCAACTACGCCGCCAAGGTCTCCCAACTGGCCATGACCGCCGGCATCCTGATCTGCACCGTCACCTTCCCGCTGGTCGCCCGGGCGCTGGCCGCGGGGGACCTCACCGCCGCCCGCGACCGGGTCGAGAAGGACCTCGGCCAGGCCGCGGCGGTCGTCCTGCTGGGCACCGCCTTCCTGATGTCCTGCGCACCCGCGGTGGTCGCGCTGCTCTTCCAGCGCGGCGCCTTCGGCCCGCAGGACACCGCCGCCACCGCCGCGGTGATCCGCGTCTACAGCTTCGGCCTGCCCGCCCAGGCGCTCATCGGCGTGATGGTCCGCCCGTACTTCTCGCTGCGCCCGGTGGTCCGGCGGGCCGACGACCCGGGGACCGAGGACGGCGGCCGCCGGCTGCTGGACTGGTACCCGGTCGCCGCGATGCTGCTCGGACTCGGCGTCACCGTCGCGGTCGGCCTGCTCGCCACCCCCCGCTTCGGCGCCCCCGGGCTCGCGGCCGGCAACGCGGCGGGCATCACCGTCGCCGCCGCGCTGCTGCTGCGCGGCCTGGTGCTGCGCGGCATCCCGCTGCGGCTGCGCAGGGTGCTCGGCGGCCACGGCCGGCTGGCCGCCGCCGCCGCGGGGGCCGCCGCCCTCGGCGCGGCCGCCTCCGGGCTGGTCGCCGATCCGCTGCTCTCGACACTCCTCGGGGGCCTGACCGTGGCGCTGGCCTTCGCCGCTCTCGGCACCGGCCTCGGTGCGCACGAGGTGCGCGGCCCGGTCCTCGCCGCCGCCCGGGTCCTGAACCCGGCAACCGTCGCCGATGAAGGGAAGCCCCCCCATGGACAATGAACGGGGAACCGTCCGTTCGGCCCGGGCGGGCGTGCACCGCCGGGCCGCACCGGCCGTGGCCGGACCCTGCGGCGACCTCCGCTCCGCCGGCCCGGCGCGGTCGGAGCCGGGGCCGCCGCGCAGCCGCCGCCCGGCTGGCGAACCGCCCGGGCCGCGCCCCGCCTGGCCGTGGATCCCGATGTACCACTCGGTGCAGGCCCGGGAGAGCCGGCGCCTCCTGGAGGAGGTCGTCGGCGGCCCGGTCACCGGCTTCTGCTACCCGTACGGCGCCGTCGACCCGCCCGCCGCCCGGGCCGTCCACGAGGCCGGCTACGACCACGCCTGCGCGATCGCGCACTCGCCGCTCACCGGCCGTCTCGCACTGCCCCGCAGCTACGTCGGGGACCGCGACGGCGCCTGGCGGCTGCGGGCCAAGGAGGTCCGGCACCGGCTGCGCGGCACCGTCACCGAGCTGCGCCGGACCACCGCCCGGAGGGCGGCCGGGTGAGGGTCCTGCACATCGTCACCGGGCTCGCCTCCGGTGGCGCCGAGCGCCAGATCCAGCTGCTGATCCGGCACCTGCCGGCGCACCAGCAGTGCGAGGTGGTCGCCCTGACCAACCCCGGGACGGTCGCCACCGCGCTGCGCGCCGACGGCGTGACCGTCCACCACCTCGGCATGCGTGGCAACCGGGACCTGAGCGCGCTGCCCCGGCTCGTCCGGCTGGTCCGCTCCGGCCGCTACGACCTGGTGCACACCCACCTGTACCGGGCGCAGCTGTACGGTCGGCTGGCGGCCCGGCTCGCCGGGGTCCGCGCGGTGGTCTCCACCGAGCACTCGCTGCACGCCGGGGTGATCGAGGGCCGCACCGTCACCCGGGGCGTGAAGGGCCTCTACCTGGCAGCGGAGCGGCTCGGCAGCACCACCGTCGCGGTCTCCCGCCAGGTCGCCCAGACGCTGCACTCCTGGGGCGTGCCGCCCGGCCGGGTCGAGCTGATCCCCAACGGCATCGACACCGCGCGGTTCCGCCGCCCGGCCGCCGACCGGGCCGCCGTCCGCCGCCGGCTGCGGGCCGAACTCGGCCTGCCGGAGCAGAGCTGGGTGATCGGCGGGGTGGGCCGGCTGGTCCCGGGCAAGCGCTTCGAGGTGCTGGTGGACGCGCTCGCCGAACTGGACCCGGCCAGCCGACTGGTACTGGTCGGGGCAGGCCCGGAACGCGCCGCGCTGGAGCGCCGGGCCGTCGACCTCGGCGTCCGGGAACGGCTGGTGCTCACCGGTGAGCGCGAGGACGTCCCCGACCTGCTCGCCGCCCTGGACGTCCTGGCCGCCCCCTCCACCGCGGAGACCTTCGGGCTCGGCGTGCTGGAGGGCCTCGCGGCCGGACTGCCGGTGCGGCACAGCGCCTGCCCGGCCCTCGACGAACTGCCGCCGAGCGCCGCCCCGCAGGCCCGCCGGATCCCGTCCGAGGCCGCCGCCTACGCCGCGGCGCTGCGCGACCTGCGGCACCTGAACGACCACACCGCGGACCCGCTGCCGCACCCCCCGGCGGTCGGCCACTACGACATCGCCCGGGTCGCCGCCGACCTGAGCGCCCTGTACGACCGGCTGGCCCGCGCCTGACCGCCCGCCGCCGGAACCGCCGTCACATTCCCAAGGAGTCACACCCATGACCACACCGCGCCGAAGCGCCCGCCACCTGGTCCGCCGCTGGTGGCCGGTGGCGCTCGCGGTGCCGCTGGGCGCCGCGGCCGGAGCCGGGTACGCCGTCGTCTCGCACCCCTCCTACGCGGCCAGCGCCTACGTCCTCGTGGTGCCGGAGAGCCCGGGGGAGGCCGCCACCGCGACCAACTTCGCCCAGGCGTACGGACGGCTGGCGGGCCAGCCGCAGGTGCTCGCCGTGGCGGCCGCCGAGACCGGCCACACCCGCTCCGAGCTGGAGTCCCTGGTGCACGGGACGACCTCCCCGGACGCCCCGATGATCGAGATCACCGGGACCGGGACCCGGCCGCAGGAGGCCTCCCGGACCGCCGACGCGGTGGCCCGCTCGCTGGTCTCCTTCGCCAACACGAGCAGCCGGGACACCAACGTCCGGCTGGTCACGCTGGCGCCGGCCGCCGAGCCGGACAAGCCGACCACCCCGTCCGGGCGCCTGGACGTCGCGGTCGGCGGAGCGGCCGGCCTGCTGATCGGCGCGCTGGTGATGATGACCCGCCGCCGCGGCGGGGCGGACGCCGAGCCGCCGGCCCCGCCGGCCCCGGAGGCCCCGGCGACGCCGGCCGCCCCGGCCGACCGCTCGACCACCCCCCGGCCGCGGACCGAGGAGCCGGCGGCCGCCGGCGCCGCAGCGTCGGAGGAGACGGGGCAGAAGGCCGCGCAGAAGTCCGGAGGGAAGTCTGCGGAGAAAACCCCCGCGGAGGCCCCCGCGAAGGCCGCCGCGACGGTCGCGGAGCCCCCGGCCAAGGCGAAGAGCGCCGCCGGGAGCCCGCGATGAGCACCGAGACCCGGCGGGCCGGCCTGCCGCACCGGGCACCGGCGCCGGTGTGGACCACCGAGCTGCGCCGCGAGGACGACGCCCTGGACTCCCTCGCCGAGGAGTGGGACGACCTGGCCGCCCGCTGCCGGACGGCCACCTTCTTCCAGGCCGTCGACTGGCAGCGCTCCTGGTGGCGCCACTACGGCAGCCCCGGCGGCCTGCGGGTGGTGCTGGTCCGCCGGGACGGCCGGCTGGTCGGCGCCGGCGCCTTCATGCGCCGCGGCGGCCCGCTCGGCGGCCTGACCGGCCTGGGCGCCGGGCTGGCCGACTACACCGACGTGCTGCTCGACGACGACTGCGCCGACCGGGCCGCCGCCGAGTTCGCCGCCGCCCTCCCGCTCACCCGCCCGTGGCACTGCCTGGAGCTGCGCGAGGTGCACCCCGAGGCCGCGGTGCAGCGGGTGTACGAGCACTGGCGCGGCGGGCGCCGCCGCTACCAGGACTCGCTCTGCCAGTACCTGCCGGCCGTCCCGATGGAGCGGCTGCTCAAGCGGGTGCCCGGGAAGACGGCGCAGCGCAGCCGGGTCAAGCTGCGCAAGATCGCCGAGGCCGGGGTGGAGGTCTCCTCGACGCCGCCCGCCGAGGTGCCGGAGGCACTGCGCCACCTGCTGCGGCTGCACTTCCAGCAGTGGCAGGAACGGGGCGTCACGCCGGAGCACCGCACCGAGCGGTTCGCCCGGCACCTGACCGAGTCCACCACCGGGCTGGTCGCCACCGGCCGGGCGGCCGTCCACCAGTTCCGGCTGGACGGCGAGCTGGTCGCGGTGAACCTGCTGCTGCTCTGCCCGTCCTTCGGCGGCCTCTACCTGTACGGCGCGCACCCGCTGCTGCGCGAGCGGCTGGACATCGCCGGGCTGCTGTTCGGCGCGGCGCTGGACGAGACGGTCGGCGCGGGCATTCCGGTGCTCGGCCTGCTGCGCGGCCAGGAGCCCTACAAGCAGCGCTGGCGGCCGGACCGACTGCCCAACCAGCGGCTGCTGTTCGGCCCGCCCGGGCCGGCCCCGGCCGCCGCCGCCCGGGCCGGCGCGGTGCGCGCCCGGCAGACGGCGGCGGAGGTGCTGAGCACCCGCTTCCCCCGGCTCAAGGAGACCCTGCTGGCCCGGCGCCGAGGCTGACCGGGCCCGCCCCCGGGGCTCACCGCCGCGCGGGCGTCCCGGCGGCCGACGGACGGGGCGACGGGTCGGCCGCCGGGCCGGTGGCCGCGGTGGACGGGCTCGGCGAGGGGCCCGGGCCGGTGGCCGCGGCCGGGCTCGCCGCAGGGCTCGTGGCCGCGGTCGGCGTCCCCGGCTGGGCGGGCCGGTTCGGCGGGGTGGGGGCCGCGGACGCCGTCGGCACCACCGCCGGCGCCCCCTTCGAGCCGGACATCAGCCGCTTGAACCGGTCGGCCGAGCGCGGGTTGCGGTCGCACTGGAAGAAGCCGTGCGGGCAGTAGTCGGTGATGGTCTGGTAGGCCGTGTCGTGGGTGCGCATCCACTCGACCATCCGCTGCACGAACTCCGGGTTGTCGCCGTTGCGGAACAGCCCCCACTCCGGGTACGAGACCGGCTTCCCGCGCCTGGCGGCGAACTCCACCTGGTCCTGCAGCCCGTACGGCTCGCGCACGTACTCGTCGAAGGTGCCCCCGGCGGGCTGGTCGTAGCTGTCCATGCCGATGATGTCGACCACGTCGTCGCCGGGGTAGCACTTGGTCCACGGGATGGCGTCCAGGCCCCGGTTCGGGGTGAAGTCGAAGCGGAACCGCTGCCCGGGCACCGAGCGCATCACGCCGACGATCCGCCGCCAGTAGGCCTTCCAGGCGCTCGGGTCGGGCTTGCAGCGGTGGGTGTAGGTGACACCGTTCATCTCCCAGCCGAGGGTGAGCACGGTGTCCGCGCCGCCGAGGGCGACCAGCCTGCGGGCGAGCCGCAGGAAGTGCCGGTCGAAGTCCCCCCGCGCCCCTTGGGCGAGCAGCTTCGCGACCTCGCCGTCCGGCACGTTCGCCTCGTTGGGCACCAGCATCGGGACGCCGAGGACGAGCGTCCTGGACGGGTCGGCCAGCCGCCACTGCGACCACATGCCGAGCACCACCGGCTCGCCCTCGACGTCGGCCCAGCTGTTGCCCGCCAGATAGGTGTGGCCGACCTGGAGGTTGGCGTCGCCCAGCCACTGCGCGTACCGCCCGATCTGCGGGATGTAGCTGTCCCAGGAGCCGACGAAGGCACCGAACGGGGGCTCGTGCCGGGGCCGTTGCACGGCCGGGCGGGGCGCGGCGCCGCGCGGCTCGAAGGCGTCCGAGGAGAGGGAGTGCCGCTCGGTCTGGCTGAGCGGGGTCCCGGTCGGGACACTGGCGGTGGCCAGCAGCAGCAGCGCGGCGGCGGCCAGCGTCAGGCGGCCGATTCGCATGGTCTCTCCTCCGGGCGTCGCGGGGCGGGGGCGCGGTGGACGGACCGTGGCGCCCCGCTCGCCGACAGTAGGCCCGGCGGGCGTCGGAAAAGCCGAATGTCACCCTAAAGTGGGCGCCATTCGAACGCCGTCTGCCGCAGCGGCCACCCGGGTGCACCGCGTGTATCAGCTCTGTAACGGTCGATCCGACCCTCCGGGCCTGACTCCGGAGCGGTCGGCGACCCGGCCGCGCCCCCGACGGCGCAGGTCGGCGGGCGGGTGCGCGGGGAGGGCGCGCACGCCCCTGCGCGCGGTCCGCAGTGCGGACGGCGGGCGATTCCAGGCTGACTCGCGTGCCCGGTGCCGGGTACGCTCCGGCCGTGTCCTGGAAGCCGCTGCGTGTACTGACCCCCCGCTCGATCCTGCCTGCCCTGGCGGTGATGCTGGTCCTTGCGGCCGGAGCGGCGGCCCACGCGAACAAGCCGGTGCCGTTCGGCGACCGGGTGGCGGGCCCCGGGGACGCGGAGGCCACGCCGGTGAACTCGCAGTCGCTGAGCTCGGCCGACCTCGAGCTGAAGGTGGGCCCCGGGCTGGAGGCCTTCCACCGCGCGACCGGCGAGCAGGCCTGGTCCTACCGCCGCGAGGGCGCCACCGCGTTGTACCTGTCGATGGCGGGCGACAATGCCGTCGTGGTGTGGGACGACGGGCTGATCACCTCGGTGCGCCCGGGCGACCACGAGGTCCGCTGGCACCGGGCGGTGCCCGGCCTGGCGGACTGGCTGCGCGGCGACGGCGAGCCGGGCGCGGACAAGCGGACCGACGAGCAGCGCAGACAGCTCGCCCAGGACCGCGCCGCCGCGGCGATGCACACCGTCCAGCAGGGCGGCTCCGCCTGGGTGGCGGTGGTCACCCCGAACCTGACCATGGGCCTGCGCGAGGCCGACGGCGACCTGCGCTACAACTCCAAGCCGCCCGGCAACTGCGTCTACGACCCGCTGCGCACCGTCGGCACCGAGTACGCGGTGTTGGTGCCGCGCAGCTGCACCAACAGCTCCGGGCAGGCCGTCTCCGGCGGAATCAGCGGCTACCGGCTGGACAGCACCGGCTGGCAGCTGAACACCGGCCCGGCCGCCGCCATCAAGGCGCTGGACGGCAGCCGGGTGCTGATCACCGACGGGCCGATCGTGCCGCCCCGGGTCTTCGACACCAAGGCGGCCGCCCCCGAGGCGGCCTGCGGCAGCCCGTCCGTCCCGTTCGCGGCGGTGCGCCCGCAGGGCGGCTGCGCGGACCCGGCGGCGAGCCCGTCGACGGACGTCCCGGTGCCGGACCAGCCGGCCGCCCAGCCGCCGGTGCAGGACCAGTCGTCGCAGGCGCCGCAGCCGTCCCAGCAGCCGCAGCAGTAGCACCGGCGCCGGCGGTGGAGGCGGTGCCCCGGGGCGTTCCCGCGCGGCCCGGTAGACTTGCCGCCATGGCTGACTTCTCCGGGCACTAGCAGGCGTTGCGGCGCCGCGCTCCGCGCCGTGCCGAACACCGACGAAGCCCCTTTCCCGCTGCTCGGCCCCGGGCCCCGCCCGCCGCCCGCCCACGTCCCAGGAGTAGTCCACCGCCATGATTTCCGCCAACGCCCTCGAGCTGCGCGCCGGTGCCCGGATCCTGATCGAGTCCGCGAGCTTCAAGGTCGCCGCCGGCGACCGGATCGGTCTGGTCGGGCGCAACGGCGCCGGCAAGACCACCCTCACCAAGGTGCTGGCCGGCGAGGGCCTGCCCGCCGCCGGCACGGTGATCCGCTCCGGCCAGGTCGGCTACCTCCCGCAGGACCCGCGCACCGGTGACCTGGACGTCCTCGCCAAGGACCGCATCCTCTCCGCCCGCGGCCTCGACACCGTGCTGAAGAAGATGCGCGAGAACGAGGACCGGATGGCCAACGGCAAGGGCGCCACCCGCGACACCGCGATGAAGAAGTACGCCCGGCTGGAGACCGAGTTCCTCACCAAGGGCGGGTACGCCGCCGAGGCCGAGGCCGCCACCATCGCCGCCGCGCTCGGCCTGCCGGACCGCATCCTGAACCAGCAGCTGCACACCCTCTCCGGTGGTCAGCGCCGCCGCGTCGAGCTGGCCCGGATCCTCTTCTCGGACTCGGACGTGCTGCTGCTCGACGAGCCCACCAACCACCTGGACGCCGACTCGATCGCCTGGCTGCGGGACTTCCTGAAGACCTACAAGGGCGGCTTCATCGTCATCTCGCACGACGTCGACCTCGTCGAGACGGTCGTCAACAAGGTCTTCTACCTGGACGCCAACCGCTCCGCGATCGACGTCTACAACATGGGCTGGAAGCAGTACCAGCAGCAGCGCGAGGACGACGAGAAGCGCCGCAAGCGCGAGCGGGCCAACGCCGAGAAGAAGGCCGCGACCCTCAACGCGCAGGCCGACAAGATGCGCGCCAAGGCGACCAAGACGGTGGCCGCGCAGAACATGGCCCGCCGCGCCGAGAAGCTGCTCTCCGGCCTGGAGCAGGTGCGCCAGAGCGACAAGGTCGCCAAGCTGCGCTTCCCGGACCCTGCGCCCTGCGGCAAGACCCCGCTGACCGCCGCGGACCTGTCCAAGTCCTACGGCTCGCTGGAGATCTTCGCCGGCGTGGACCTGGCGATCGACCGCGGCTCGCGGGTCGTCGTCCTGGGCCTCAACGGCGCCGGCAAGACCACCCTGCTGCGGATGCTGGCCGGGGTGGAGCAGCCGGACACCGGCGAGGTGATCCCGGGCCACGGCCTGAAGATCGGCTACTACGCCCAGGAGCACGAGACGCTGGACCCGGACCGCACGGTGCTGGAGAACATGCGCTCCTCGGCCCCGGACACCGACCTGGTCCAGATCCGCAAGATCCTCGGCTCCTTCCTGTTCTCCGGCGACGACGTGGACAAGCCGGCCGGGGTGCTCTCCGGCGGTGAGAAGACCCGTCTGGCGCTGGCCTCGCTGGTGGTCTCCAGCGCCAACGTGCTGCTGCTCGACGAGCCCACCAACAACCTCGACCCGGCCAGCCGGGAGGAGATCCTGGGCGCGCTGCGCGAGTTCTCCGGCGCGGTCGTGCTGGTCACCCACGACGAGGGCGCGGTGGACGCGCTCCAGCCGGAGCGGATCATCCTGCTGCCGGACGGGGTCGAGGACCTCTGGAGCCCGGCCTACGCCGATCTGGTCTCGCTCGCCTGACCGGCAGTAGACACGGGATCCTCTTTTCGGACCAGAAAAACTAGTCCTTACGGCGTGTCCGGGAATGAAGTAGGCCTGGATTCCGTTTAAGGACTTCTTGTCGGCCCGCCACTCGATCGTGGTCGGGCCGACACTGCTGATCAGCCCTTTCACGGCGGTCGGCGCAATCCGCCCGGGGGCGTGCACTCTGCGTGAGCGCCCTGGTGCGCTCGGATCACCACCGTAGGACGGCACATTCCCGACATCGACCTTGTCGAATGGGTGGCCAGGACGCGGTGGATGGGTGATCATGGGAATCTGACCGAGCAACGCTACGAGGAGGCACGGGTGGCCGAGACTCTGAAAAAGGGCAGCCGGGTGACCGGTGCCGCGCGTGAGAAGCTCGCGGCCGATCTCAAGAAGAAGTACGACTCCGGGGCGAGCATTCGCGCTCTCGCGGAGGAGACCGGTCGTTCGTACGGCTTCGTGCACCGGATGCTGAGCGAGTCCGGAGTGATCCTCCGGGGCCGCGGCGGTGCCACGCGGGGCAAGAACAAGGCGACTGCAGGGGCCGGTTCCTGACGGTCCGTCAGCACATGGCTGGATGACGCGGCGGCAGGGCGCCGGCCGAGGAGACGACAGCTGACCGTCAGCTGGGCGTCCGCCCTCGGGTCGAGTGGACCGGCCGCCGATCGTCATGCCCGGGGTGTCGACCGCCCCCGGGCATTTTTCGTGCCCCGATCTTTCCCTGTCGGTGGCCTGCCGCCGCGCCCCCAGGTTTGTTACTCTCCGGTAGCCAAGCCCCTCGCCACCGGAGGTCCCCGCATGACCGCCCCCGTCACCGACCCGCAGGCCCCGAGCTGGGAGCAGGACGGCGTCCGCCTGGAGATCGACGGCGAGCTCGCCGTCGTCACCCTGTGTCAGCCCAAGCGGCGCAACGCCCAGTCGCCCGCCATGTGGCGCGCCCTCGCCGCCGCCGGCCGTGACCTGCCCGGCACCGTCCGGGTCGTCCTGCTGCGAGCGGAGGGCGTCTCCTTCTCGGCCGGCCTCGACCGCGCCATGTTCACCCCCGAGGGCATCCCCGGCGAGCCCAACTTCCTCCGGCTCGCCGCCGCGCCGGACCAGGAGCTCGACGACACCATCGCCTTCTACCAGGAGGCCTTCACCTGGTGGCGCCGCCCCGACCTGATCTCCATCGCGGCCGTCCAGGGCCACGCCGTCGGCGCCGGGTTCCAGCTCGCCCTCGGCTGTGACCTGCGGGTCGTCGCCGACGACGCCCAGTTCGCGATGAAGGAGACCTCGCTCGGGCTCGTCCCCGACCTGGCCGGCACCAAGCCGCTCACCGAGCTCGTCGGCTACGCCCGGGCGCTGGAGATCTGTGCCACCGGCCGCTGGGTCGGCGCCGAGGAGGCCGCCGCGATCGGGCTGGCCAACCTGGCCGTGCCCGGCGCCGAGCTGGACGCCGCCGCCCGCGACCTCGCCGCCGCGCTGCTGGCCGCACCGCGCAACGCCGTCACCGAGACCAAGGCCCTGCTCCAGGGCGCCTCCGGGCGGAGTTTCGAGGAGCAGCGCGCCGCCGAGCGGGCGGCGCAGGCCCGCCGACTGCGCGACCTCGCCGGGATCGGCGACTGACCTTCGGCCGTTCGAACGAGGCCCGGCCCCGGGGCGCCACCCGGGAGCCGGGCCTCCGCCGTTCCCGGCGGGCGCGAAACGTGGCGAAATGCCAGAGTTGGGGGGATCTGCGATATAGCTGGAGCCGTGACGACGGGAGACCCGCCCCATGCCTGACACTCCGACACCCGCCACCATGCACAAGAACGCCGGAGCCGCCGCCCCCGCCGCCCCCGCAGCGGCCGAGAGCCGGAGGGCGGTCGGCGAACGGGGCCGCACGGCCCTGGCCGTCGGCGTGGTCGAGAAGATCGCCGGCATGGCCGCCCGCGAGGTCTCCGGGATCCACGCCCTCGGCTCCGGCCTCGCCCGCACCTTCGGCGCGATGCGCGACCGGGTGCCCGGCGGCAAGTCCAGCATCGGGCGGGGCATCAAGGCCGAGGTCGGCGAGAAGCAGACCGCCATCGACATCGCGCTGGTCGTCGAGTACGGCGTGGTCATCCCCGAACTCGCCCGTCAGGTGCGGGAGAACATCATCGACGCGGTCGAGCGGATGACCGGCCTCGAGGTCGTCGAGGTCAACATCGCGGTCAACGACGTCCACCTCCCCGACGAGCCGGACGTCGAGGAGGAGGAAGAGGAGACCGTTCCGGCGGGGCAGCGGCCCAAGCTCAGATAGCGGGTTCAGGCGGCGCCCGACGGCGGGCGGCAGCGGGAGACGAGGAGTGAGCGGATGAACCTGGCCATCGTCGGCCTGGTGGTGGGCATGGCCCTCGGCTTCGCCGGGTACTTCGGCGGGTTCGCGGCGTTCCTGCTGGTGGCCGCCCTCGGGCTGGTCGGCTTCGTGGCCGGGCGCCTCCTGGAGGGCGACATCGAACTCGGTGACCTCGGCGACCTGCTCCGCGGCCGCGACCGGCGCCGCTGATGGCGGCCCCGGCCCCCGCTGCCCGCCGCCGTGAACCCGCCGTCCGGGGGCGCCTGCGGATCGCCGACCGGGTGTACGCCCGGATCGCCGCCCGCGCCGCCCGGGAGGCGCTCGCCGACGTCTGGACCGGCCGCAGCGCCGAGGGCGCGCCGCCGAGCGTCACGGTCGCCACGCCCGGCAGCACCGTGACCGTGCGGGTCGCCGTCGAGCTGCCCTTCCCCGCCGACCTCGCCGCGCTCGCCCGGGCCGTGCGCGAGCGCGTCGCCGCCCAGGTCGCCGGGTTCACCGGGACCAGGGTCTCCGAGGTGGTCGTCGTCGTCGAACGGCTGGTCGCCGGGGGAGCGTCGTGACCGCGGACGGGCCCGGGGGCCGGCCGGCCGGCGGGTCCGCGGACGGGCCGGTGCAGGCGCAGGGCCCGGTGGCGGAGGGGCCTCCGGAGGCGCCGCCGGACGGCCCGGGGGGCCCGGAGGACGAGGCGGCGCCCAGGGTGCGGCGGCCGCGGGCACCCCGGACCACCGCGGCGGTGATCGTCGCCACCGTCGTGCTGGTGGTCGCCGGGGCACTGCTCTACGACGTGATCGCCGTCCGCGCCGGGCTCCCCGCCCGGCGGTGGCGCGCCCGGATCGCCGACGAACTGGCCACCCGGCACCTGGACGACCCGTGGGTCCTGGTGGGCGCTGGCGTCGCCGTGCTGCTCGGCGGCACCCTGCTCTGGCTCGCCCTCGCCCCCGGGCTCGGCCGCTGGCTCCCGTTGCGCCCGCACGGCGGGACCGGTGCCACCATCGACCGGGCCGGCATCGGACACCTGCTCGCCGACCGGGCCGCCGGGCTCCCCGGCGTCGACCACCTGAAGATCCGTCTCAGCCGCCGGCGGATCCGGGTCACCCTCACCGGGAGCGCCGATCCGGCGCTGGTGGAGCGACAACTGCGCGACGAGCTGGCCCGGGTGACCCTGGCCCGGCCGCCGCAGCTCGACGTCCGGTCGGCAGGCGGAGCGGCACGGGACGTCGCGCCCGAGCCGGAGACGGGGACGTCCGAGACGGAGACTCCGGGGACGGGGACGTCCGAGACGGGGACGGAGATGCCCGAGACGGAGACTCCGGGGACGGGAACGGGAACGGGGGCCGCGGGATGAGACGGACGACCGTCAACCGGGTGCTGCTCGGGGTGGTCGGCGCGGTGCTGCTGGCCGTCGGGCTCCTGGTCCTCGCCGGAGGGCTCGACCTGTACGGGCGGCTCGGTGTCCACCCGCCGGGCCGGTGGCCCCTCGCCGCGCCCGGCCGGCCGGTGCTCAGTGCCGCCGCGCGCGGCCGCTGGTCGGGCGCCGTCTGGTGGTGGCCCGTCGTCATCGGCGGGCTGACCGTGATCGTCGTCGGCACCGCCTGGTGGCTGGTGGCCCAGCTGCGGCGCAGCGGCCCGGGCGACATCTCCGTGCCGACGCCCGGTGCCACCGGTCTGCGGTTGCGGATCCGCACCCGGGCGCTGGAGGAGGCGCTCGAGACCGGGACGGCCACTCTCCCCGAGGTGGAGCGGGCCGGGGTGCACCTGGTGCGGGCGTCCGGCCGCCACCGGCTGCGCGGCGCCGTCCGGCTCACCCCGGGCGGCGACCCGGCGGCGCTGGTCGAACACTTCGAGACCGGCCCCAGGGCGGACGCCTGCAGCAGTCTCGGTCTGCCGGAGCTGCCGGCCGACCTGCGGATCAGGGTCCTCCAGGCCGCCCCGACCGAGCCCGCGCGGCGCCGCGGACGGCGCCGCGGGCACCCTCGGGTGGAGTGAGCCGGAGGCGCGGGGGCCCGTCCGACCGGGCGGCCGCCCCGCGCCCCGAGCGCTCCTCAGAGGGTGCGCAGGGCGCCGCCGTCCACGGGCACCATCACGCCCGTCAGGTAGGAGGCGGCGGGGGAGAGCAGGAAGGCCGCGACCTTGCCGAACTCCTCCGGGGTGCCGTAGCGGCCGAGCGGGATCGCGGCGGAGGCCTGGGCGCGGGCGCCGTCCGGATCGCCGCCCAGGGAGTCCAGCTCGCGGACGCGGTCCGTGTCGATCCGGGCCGGGAGCAGCCCCACCACCCGGATGCCGCGCGGGCCCAGCTCGTCCGCGAGGGACTTGGCGGCCATCGCCAGCCCGGGGCGCAGGCCGTTGGAGATGCCCAGGCCGGGGATCGGCTGGCGCACCGAGCCGGAGAGCACGAAGCCGATCACGCCGCCCTCGCCGAGCGCCTCGGCGGCCGCGCGGGCGATCCGCAGGGCACCGAGGAAGACCGACTCGAACGCGTCCCGCCAGGCCTCCTCGGGCGCGCCGACCACCTGGCCGGCCTGCGGGCCGCCGACGCTGATCAGCACGCCGTCGAGCCGGCCGAAGTGGGCGGTCGCCTCCGCGACCAGGCGCCTGGCGGTGGCCGGGTCGGCGTTGTCGGCGACCAGGCCGTGGGCGCGCCCGCCGCCGAGGGAGTCCAGCTCGGCGACGGCCGCGTCCACCGACTCCTTGCTCCGGCCGCTCACCAGCACCCGCGCGCCGTCGGCGGCCAGCTCCCGGGCACTGGCGAGGCCGAGGCCCCGGGTTGCGCCGGTGACCACGTACGCCCTGTCCTTCAGTCCAAGATCCATGGGCCCATCCTGCCGGGTGGCGGGTGACCGGGACAGCAGGCGGGGTGGGTCGGTGGTGCCGCCGCGGAGGCGGGGAGGGCGCCCGAGGCGCTGGCGTTGACGTCGGCGTCAAGGTCTACCGTCGGACGTGGCGGCGCGCGGAGGCGGTCGGGAGAGCGGGGGCGGGCATGCGGATCGGGGAGCTGGCGGAGCGCGCGGGGACGACCACCCGGGCGTTGCGCTACTACGAGCAGCTCGGTCTGCTGCCGGCCCGGCGGGCGGGCAACGGGTACCGGGCGTACGACGAGCGGGACCTGCGGCTGCTGCGGCAGATCCGGACCCTGCAGGACGCCGGGTTCGGCCTCGAGGAGACCCGGCCCTTCGTGGAGTGCCTGCAGGCGGGCCACCCCGAGGGGGACTCCTGTCCGGCCTCGCTGGAGGTGTACCGGCGCAAGCTGGCCGAGCTGGACGAGTGCATCGCCCGGCTGCAGGAGGCCCGGGAGCGGGTCGCCGGGCAGTTCGAGCGGGCCGTCAGGGCCCGGGACGGGCTCGCGGCCGAGGCCTCCGGGCAGCGGCCGCCGCAGTGTGGACTGTCGACCGAGTGGGTGGAGGAGTAGACGATGGTGCGGATTCCCGGAGTGCCGGCGGTGACGGACGACACGTTCGCCGAGCAGGTGCTGCAGGCCGAGGGGCCGGTGCTGGTGGACTTCACGGCGGACTGGTGCCCGCCCTGCCGGATGATGGCGCCGGTGCTGGCGGACATCGCCCGCGAGGAGGCGCACCGGCTGCGGGTGGTCAGTCTGGACGTGGACCACAATCCGCGCACCCAGGCGGCGTACGGGGTGCTGTCGATGCCGACGCTGATGGTGTTCCGCGCCGGTGAGCCGGTGCGCTCGGTGGTCGGTGCCCGGGCGAAGGCGCGGCTGCTGCGCGAGCTGGCCGACGTCCTGTGAACCGGCCCGGCCGGCGGCGATCAGGAGCGGCGGCGCCCGGCTAGGCCGCCGGGACGGGCTCGACCGGGGCCGCGGCCTCGGCGGCCTGCTTGGCGCGGTCCCTGGCCTCGCGGCGGGCCAGGACCCAGACCCCGACCGGGATCATCGCGGTGAAGAGCCACCACTGGATCGCGTACGCCATGTGCGGGCCGATGTCGGAGTGGTTGGGCTCGGGGATCAGCTGGGGCTGGTCGGCCGGGGCCGGTGCGGTGGCGGTGAGCTCCAGGTAACCGCCGAGCAGCGTGGCGCCGGTGTCCTCGGCCTGCTGGGCGGTGCTGATCAGGTTGAACTGGCGGTCGGGCAGTCCGGCCCGGTCCCTGATGCCGCTGCCGGCGCTGGTCTCGTCGGCGCGCAGCCGGCCGGTCAGGGTGACCTCGCCGCCCGGGGCGGCCGGGACCGGCGGGTAGGCGGTGGCGTCGTCGCCGGAGGCGACCCAGCCGCGGTTGACCAGGACGTCGCCCCGGCCGTCGGAGAGCTTCAACGGGGTGACCACGAAGTAGCCGATGGTGCCGTTGCTGTCGGTCCGCTTGCGGACCACGAACTCGTGCGCCGTGTCGTACCGACCGGTGGCCGTCACCGCGCGCCAGGTGAGGTCCTTGGGCACCGCGGTGCCGGGCGCGGTCGACAGGGTGTCGAACGGCACCGGGGCGGCGGTGAGGGCCCTGCCGATCAGCTCGTTGCGGGCCACCCGCGCCTCGTGGCGGTGGAGCTGCCAGAAGCCCAGCTCGATCGTGGCGGGGATCAGCAGCAACGCGATCAGCATGGTGATCAGCCACTGCCGGGTCAGCAGAAAACGGTACACATGGGCACGGTACGCCGACCTCACAACGGGCTCACGCACCGGGGTGCGGGGCTACCTCGCGCAGCAGCTGCAGGAAGGCGTCCTCGCCGACCACCGGGGTGCCGACCTCCCGGGCCCGGCGGGCCTTGCCGCTCCAGCTGCCGGGTTCGTTGGTGACCAGCAGGCTGGTGAGCCGGCTCACCGAGGTGGCGATGTGCAGGCCGGCCTCGACGGCGCGGTCCTCCAGCAGCTCGCGGTCGGTGGCGGTGTCGCCGGTGAAGGCCACCCGCATGCCCTGCACGAGCGGCTTGCCGTCCTCCCAGCGCCCCGGGTTGGGGTACGGGCAGGGCGGGCGCTTCTTGGCCTGGCGGTAGGCGGCGCCGGTCCAGGAGGCGCGGCCGGGGGCGGCGGGCTCCTCCTCGCCGAGGTCGGTCACGGCGACGCAGGTCTGCAGCGGCAGCGGGACTCCGCCGAGGCGGGCCAGCCGCAGGCTGGGGCGGAACGCCTCGGCGAGCACCCGGGCGTCGTCGAGGGCGTTGTGCGCCTGCTGCTGCCGGACGCCGAAGTGGGCGGCCAGCGAGGACAGCTTGCCGTTGGGCAGCGGCAGGCGCAGGTCGCGGGAGAGCACCATGGTGCAGATCCGCTGCTCGACCGGGGCGCGCAGGCCGGCCCGGGAGAACTCGCGGGAGATCATGTTCCAGTCGAAGAGCGCGTTGTGGGCGACCAGCACGCGGCCGCGGAGCCGGTCGGCGAAGTCGTCGGCGATCTGCGGGAAGGTCGGGGCGCCGTCGAGCAGCTCGGCGGTGAGCCCGTGGATCCAGACCGGGCCCGGGTCCCGCTCGGGGTTGACCAGGGTGTACCAGTGGTCGGTGACCTCGCCGTCGTGGTCCAGCTGGTAGACACCCGCCGAGATGACGCGGTCCGAGCGGCCGAGGCCGGTGGTCTCGACGTCGACCACCGCGAACCCCGGGGAGGGGTCGGCGGAGCGCTGGGCGGGGACCGGGGCGGTCCGCGGCGCGCCGTGGGTCTCGGGCTGGATCGGTTGCATGGTCCAACAGGATAAGCGCCGCCGGGCACCGCCCCGGTCGAAATGTTGCCGCCGACCGGCCGGAATAGAGTGGTCCGCATCGGTGTCGTACATCCGGTCGACCCCGATCCCCAGGCCGCCGACACCCCTGACGGCCGTCTCCGTAAGGACGAACACCCATGCGCGCCACCGTGATCCACGGCCCCAACGACATCCGGATCGAAGAGGTCCCGGACCCGGTGATCCAGCACCCGACGGACGTGGTGGTCCGGGTGGTGAACGCCTGCATCTGCGGCAGCGACCTGTGGGCGTACCGCGGGGTGGCCCAGCGGGTGGCGGGGCAGCGGATCGGGCACGAGTTCCTCGGCGTGGTCGAGGAGGCCGGTGCGGAGGTGCGCGGCTTCGCGCCCGGGGACCTGGTGGTGGCGCCCTTCGTCTGGTCGGACGGCAGCTGCGACTTCTGCCGGGAGGGCCTGCAGACCTCCTGCCCGCACGGCGGGTTCTGGGGCCAGGTCGGGTCGGACGGCGGTCAGGGCGAGGCGGTGCGGGTGCCGTTCGCCGACGGCACGCTGGTGAAGCTCCCGAAGGAGGCCGCGGGCGACGAGAAGCTGCTGCCGGGCCTGCTGGCGCTGTCGGACGTGATGGCCACCGGGCACCACGCGGCGGTGTCGGCGCGGGTCCGCCCGGGCGCGACGGTCGCGGTGGTCGGTGACGGCGCGGTGGGCCTGTGCGGCGTGCTGGCGGCGCACCGGCTGGGCGCGGGCCGGATCATCGCGCTGGGCCGGCACGCCGCCCGGACCGATCTGGCCCGGCGCTTCGGCGCGACGGACGTGGTGGCCGAGCGCGGCGAGGCGGCGATCGAGGCCGTGAAGGAGCTGACCGGCGGGCAGGGCGCGCACGCGGTGCTGGAGGCGGTCGGGACCGAGGAGTCGATGCGCACGGCCGTGTCGATCACCCGGGACGGCGGTGCGGTGGGCTACGTCGGCGTTCCGCACGGCGGCAGCGCGGGCGTCGACATCGGTCAGATGTTCGGCCGAAACGTTTCGCTGAACGGTGGGGTCGCCCCGGCCCGCGCCTACATCCCGGAGCTGCTGCCCGACGTCCTGTCCGGTGCCATCGAGCCGGGCCTGGTCTTCGACCGCACCGTGGACCTCGACGGCGTCCCGGACGGCTACCGGGCGATGGACGACCGGTCGGCGCTGAAGGTCCGCATCGCGTTCTGACGATGCGTCAGAAGGGGTGGCACCGCTGGGCGGTGCCACCCCTTCCGCGTGTGCGGGTGGTGTGCCGGACGTGACGCGAGTGGTGGTTTTCGGCCAATTGGATAGTGCGAGGGGGTGAACGGCTGGCTGATCGCGGTCAACCCCTTTCGGGGCGGGCACGACGCTCCTAGCATTGCGCGGCGCGCACACGGAATGTGACGCCCCTCACGTCGGATCGTTCCTCATGTGCGACCGCTACGCCGAAGGAGTGAGGAGACCAGAGAGTGGATTCGCCGCCGATCACCACTGCCCCTACGGATGTCCAACTCATCGATGACAGTGCGGAGTTCCGCGCCCTACGGCGCTCGTTCCGGAGCTTCGCCTTCCCGGTCACCATCGGCTTCGTGCTCTGGTACCTGCTCTACGTCCTGCTCTCCTGCTACGCCCCGGGCCTGATGGGCACCAAGGTCCTCGGGCACGTCAACGTGGCCCTGGTGCTGGGGCTCCTGCAGTTCGTCACCACCTTCGTCATCGCCGGTTGGTACGCCCGCTACGCGGACCGGCGGATCGACCCGCCCGCCGCCGCGATCCGCGAGGCCCACGGCGCCGTCGTCCACGCCCCCCGGGAGTCCGCCGAATGACCTTGCTCGCCAGTTCCGCCACCGAGCACCGCGGCCTGACGATGACCCTGTTCGGGCTCTTCGTCCTGGCCACCCTGGGCATCACCGTCTGGGCCGGACGGCAGACCCGCAGCGCCGCCGATTTCTACGCCGGGGGTCGAGGCTTCACCGGCTTCCAGAACGGCCTGGCCATCTCCGGCGACTACATGTCCGCCGCCTCCTTCCTCGGCATCGCCGGCACCATCGCGCTGGCCGGCTACGACGGCTTCCTCTACTCGATCGGCTTCCTGGTCGCCTGGCTGGTCGCGCTGCTGCTGATCGCCGAACCCCTGCGCAACTCCGGCCGGTTCACCATGGCGGACGTGCTCGCCTTCCGGATGCGCCAGCGCCCGGTGCGCACCGCGGCCGGCGTCTCCACCATCGTGGTGTCGATCTTCTACCTGCTCGCCCAGATGGTCGGCGCCGGGACGCTGGTCGCCCTGCTGCTCGGGGTCAACGGTGACGCGGCCAAGCGCTGGACCATCGTCGCGGTCGGCGCGCTGATGGTGGTCTACGTGGTGATAGGGGGCATGAAGGGCACCACCTGGGTGCAGATCGTCAAGGCGGTGCTGCTGATCGCCGGCGCCGCGCTGATGACCGTCATGGTGCTCGCCAAGTACCACTTCAACCCCTCCGAGCTGCTGGGCGCGGCGGCGAGCGCCAGCGGCAAGGGCGAGGCCTTCCTCCAGCCGGGGCAGAAGTACGGCAGCGGCACCGCCAAACTCGACTTCATCAGCCTCGGCATCGCGCTGGTGCTCGGCACCGCGGGCCTGCCGCACATCCTGGTCCGCTTCTACACCGTGCCCACCGCCAAGGTCGCCCGGAAGTCGGTGCTCTGGGCGATCGGCATCATCGGCGTCTTCTACCTGATGACCCTGGCGCTCGGCTTCGGTGCCGCGGCCCTGGTCGGCTCCAAGGCGATCAAGGCGGCCAACCCGGCCGGCAACACCGCGGCCCCGCAGCTGGCCGAGGCGCTCGGCGGGGTCGGCACCACCGGCGGCGCCGTCCTGCTCGCGGTGATCTCGGCCGTGGCGTTCGCCACCATCCTCGCCGTGGTCGCCGGTCTGACCCTGGCCTCCTCGGCCTCCTTCGCGCACGACCTGTACGCCAACGTGATCCGCCGCGGCAAGGCCAGCGAGAAGGAGGAGGTGCGCTCGGCGAAGTGGGCCGCGGTGGCGATCGGCGCCGTCTCGATCGTGCTCAGCCTCTTCGCGGACAAGCTCAACACCGCCGCCCTGGTCGCCCTGGCCTTCGCGGTGGCCGCCTCGGCGAACCTGCCCACCCTGCTCTACTCGCTGTTCTGGAAGCGCTTCACCACCGTCGGCGCGGTCAGCTCGGTGTACGCCGGCCTGATCAGCTCGGTGCTGCTGGTGGTCTTCTCCACGGTCGTCTCCGGCGGGGAGAAGTCGCTCTTCCCGCACTCCGACTTCCACTGGTTCCCGCTGGAGAACCCCGGCCTGGTCTCCATCCCGGTCGGCTTCCTGGCGGGGTGGATCGGCACCCTGCTGTCGAAGGAACGAGCCGACCCGGCGAAGTACGCTGAACTGGAGGTCCGCTCGCTGACCGGGCTGGGCGCCCACTGATCATCCGGGGATGACTATGCTGGCCCGGCCCCGCCGTGACGGTGGCCGGGCCGGCCGCATTCTCGGGAAGGGACGCACGTGCTGCTCGACACCTTCGGACGACAGGCCGTCGACCTGCGGGTATCCCTCACCGACCGGTGCAACCTGCGGTGCACCTACTGCATGCCCGAGGAGGGCCTGCAGTGGCTGGCCAAGCCCGACCTGCTCACCGACGAGGAGATCGTCCGGCTGGTCACCGTCGCCGTGCGCGACCTGGGCGTCCGGGAGGTCCGCTTCACCGGTGGCGAGCCGCTGCTGCGCCCCGGGCTGGTCGCCGTCGTCGCGGCCTGCTCCGAGCTGGAGCCGCGCCCCGAGCTCTCCCTCACCACCAACGGCATAGGCCTGGCCAGGACGGCCACCGCGCTGCGCACGGCCGGGCTCGACCGGGTCAACGTCTCCCTGGACACCCTCGACCCGGAGGTGTTCCACACCCTCACCCGCCGCCACCGCCACCAGGACGTGCTGGACGGACTGGCCGCCGCGGAGGCGGCCGGGCTGGCGCCGGTCAAGCTGAACGCGGTGCTGATGCGCGGGGTCAACGACCACGAGGCGGCCGACCTGCTGTCCTGGTGCCTGGAGCGCGGCTACGAGCTCCGCTTCATCGAGCAGATGCCGCTGGACGCCCAGCACGGCTGGGACCGCTCCTCGATGGTCACCGCCGAGGAGATCCTGGACCTGCTCCGCGCGCGCTTCACGCTCACGCCCGAGCCCTCCGCGCGCCGCGGTGCGGCGCCCGCCGAGCGCTGGGTGGTGGACGGCGGCCCGGGCCGGGTGGGCGTGATCGCCTCCGTCACCCGCCCGTTCTGCCGGGCCTGCGACCGGACCCGGCTGACCGCCGACGGTCAGGTGCGCAACTGCCTGTTCGCGACCGGGGAGACGGACCTGCGCACCGCCCTGCGCTCGGGCGCGGACGACGCCGAGCTCGGTGCACTGTGGCGGGCGGCGATGTGGGGCAAGAAGGCCGGGGCCGGCATCGACGACCCGGAGTTCCACCAGCCCGAGCGGCCGATGTCGGCGATCGGCGGCTGAGCCGGCGTCAGGAGGCCTCGGAGGTCCCGGACGTCTCGGAGGTCTCGGAGGTCTCGGGAGTCCAGTCGGCGAAGGCGACGACCTCCTTGAGGAAGCCGCGCACCCCCAGGAACTGGGACAGCGACTCGCGGTGCTCCTCGCAGGCGAGCCAGGTCTTGCGGCGGTCCGGGGTGTGCAGCTTCGGGTTGTTCCACGCCAGCACCCAGAGGGCGTCCGCCCGGCAGCCCTTGGCGGAGCAGATCGGGGTCTGCGGGGTGTCCATCGGGCCGTCCTCGAACGTTGGCGGGTGGTCTGCACCGCCAGTCTTTCACGTGCCTCCGGCCGCCCGGGTCGGGGCCGTCCGGATCGGGGCATGGCGACGCCGGGCAGCCACGGGGGGAGCCGCCCGGCGTCGGTCCGTCGCTCCGACGGGGGATGCGGAGCGCGTACGCAGTATGTCACGCCGGGGGGCCCGCTTGGGGAGGTCCTGCATGATTAATCTGAGCTTCTTTTGAGCTTTCCCTGAGCCGAACCGCCAGCAACCCCCGTGAACCGGGCGCTCAGCCCGCGTTCTGTGAAGGATCGGTGGCAGCCCCCGCGGCCCCTGCCGCACCGGTGGCCGCACCCGCCGCACCCGCCGCACCCGCCCCACCCGTCCCGCCCGGGCCGAGCATCAGCGGGGTGTCGGCCGGGATGTCGAAGGTGCTCGGCAGACCGGGGGCCCGCTCCCGGCCGGCATTGGCTATCAGCACGGCGAAGTAGGGCAGCAGCACGGCGCCGGCCAGCGCCCCGAACGCCAGCCAGCGCTGGACGTCCCACAGCACCACCGCGAGCAGCACGCAGACCGTCCGGAGCAGCATGGAGACCACGTAGCGGCGCTGCCGCCCGCGGACGTCCTCGGTGAGGCTGCTGCGAGCCTCCGTGATCCGGTGGACCTGCCCACCGCCGGCGCCCTTGCCCATGTCCTACCGCCCTCGTCCACGCACCCGCGCGCCTCGCCGCGCGGCCTCCTCACGGTACGCCCGGGCGCGGGCGGCGACGAGACCGGGTGGGCGGGGCCCACCCGGTCGGGTCTGCTACTGGCCTGTCCGGCGCAGTCGGGGAGGGCGGGCGGCGCGTCCGGGCCCGGCGGGGCCGGCGGCCGGGGCCGTCACGGCCGTCGGGAGAGGTACTGCGGGGGGACGGCGTCGGTGAGCCAGACCCCGTTGTCGCTGATCCGGAACTCGTGGCCGGCCGCCGACATCGCGGCCGCGTTCACGGTGAGCACGACCGGGCGGCCGTGCCGGGCGCCCACCCGCACCGCCGTCTCGGTGTCCGCGGACAGGTGGACGTCCTGGCGCGCCATCGGGCGCAGGCCCTCGTGGAAGATCGACGCCAGGTGGCGGTCGGCGGTGCCGTGGTACAGGACCGGGGGCGGCACGGTAGCGGACAGACCGAGGTCGACCGCCACCGTGTGCCCCTGGTTGGCGCGGATCGAGAGACCGTCCGCGGAGTAGCCGAAGCGGCGCTTGTTGTTGGTGGCCACCACGTGGTCGAGCTCGGCCCTGGTCAGCCGGTTGCCCTTGGCCGCGAGCGCGCCGAGCAGCACGTCGATGCCGACCCAGCCGGCCCCGTCCAGGGTGATGCCCACCCGGTCGGGGTCGTGCCGCAGGATGCGCGACAGCATCTTGCTCGTCTTGACCAGCCGCTTCTCGTCCATCATGTCTCTCGTATCCCCCCGTCGGCCGCCGGCTATGAGGCCTGGCTGACCGAACTCATGTTGAAGTCCGCGACACGCACGGGTGGCATCGCGGTGCGGGTGAAGTAGTCGTTCCACTCGCGGGGCAGGCAGCGTTCGGTGCGGCCCGCCTCGGTGATCCGGCCCAGCAGGTCCACCGGGGACTCGTTGAACCGGAAGTTGTTGACCGCGCCGACGACCTCGCCGTCCTCGACCAGGTAGACGCCGTCCCTGGTCAGGCCGGTGAGCAGCAGCGTCGCCGGGTCCACCTCGCGGATGTACCAGAGGCAGGTGAGCAGCAGGCCGCGCCGGGTGCGGGCGATCATCTCGTCCAGGGTCGGCGCGGCGTCCTGGTCGGCCGCCTCCAGCACCAGGTTGTCGCCGGCCGGGCGCAGCGGCAGCCCGCTGAGGCCGGCGGAATGCCGGCTGGTGACCAGGTCGGCCAGGGCGCCCTCGCGGATCCACTCGGTGGCGGTGATCGGCAGACCGTTGTCGAAGACCGAGGAGTCGCCGCCGGTGGAGTGGGTGAGGACGAACGGGGCCGTCTCCAGGCCGGGTTCGGCCGGGTCGGAGCGCAGCGTCAGGGGCAGGGCGGCGAGCTTGTCGCCGATCCGGGTGCCGCCGCCGGGCCGGGAGAAGACCGTCCGGCCCTCGTGGGCATCCCGGCCGCCGGAGGACCAGTGCATGTAGATCATCAGGTCGGCCACCGCCGAGGGCGGCAGCAGCGTCTCGTACCGGCCGGCCGGCAGGTCCACCCGGCGGGCGCCCCAGCCGAGGCGCTTGGTCAGCTCGGTGTGCAGGGCGGCGACGTCCACGTCGGTGAAGTCCCGGGTGGCGGCGCCGGCCCAGGCCGAGCCGGACAGGTCGGCGGTCTTGGCGTTGATCTCGACCATGCCGGTCGGCTGGTCGTGCCGCAGCCGCAGGCCGGTCGAGGTGCCCAGGTAGCTGGTGACGATCTCGTGCCGGGCGAAGCCGTACAGCAGCTCGCCCTGCGCGGCCGCCCGGGCGAAGGCCTCGCCGAGGGCCGGACCGAAGGCGTCGAACACCTCGATCGAGGTCTCGCGGGGCGGCTCGGTGAAGTGCGGCGAGGACGGCCGCCCGGTGGGCAGCGGCTGGGCGTCCTCCGCCGGGCCGGCCGCGCGGGCGGCCTCCTCGGCGGCCCGGACCAGGCCCTCCACCTCCTCCGGGGCGACGGCCTCGCGGGAGACCACGCCGGACGCGGTGCCCTCGGCGCCGGCCACCGTGGCGATCACGGTGAGGCTGCGGCCGCGGGTGACGCCGTTGGTGGTCAGCGCGTTGCCGGCCCAGCGCAGGTTGGCGGTGGACTCCTCGTCGGCGATCACCACGCAGCCGTCGGCGCGGGAGAGGCCGAGTGCCAGCTCGACGAGTTCGTGGGGCTGCATCGCGGTCATCAGTGACCCGCCTCCTGCTGGGTGTTGAGCACGTTGACGTTGCGGAACAGCGCCGACGGGCAGCCGTGGCTGACCGCCGCGACCTGGCCGGGCTGCGCCTTGCCGCAGTTGAAGGCGCCGCCGAGGACGTAGGTCTGCGGGCCGCCGACCGCCGTCATCGAGCCCCAGAAGTCGGTGGTGGTCGCCTGGTAGGCGAAGTCCTTGACCTGGCCCGCGAGTTCGCCGTTGCGGATGGCGTAGGCGCGCTGGCCGGTGAACTGGAAGTTGTAGCGCTGCATGTCGATCGACCAGGAGCGGTCGCCGACGATGTACAGGCCGTTCTCCACCCCGGCGAACAGGCCCTCGGTGTCCGGGCCGCCCGCGGCGGGCTGGAGCGAGACGTTCGCCATCCGCTGCACCGGCACGTGCGCCGGGGAGTCCGCGAAGGCGCACCCGTTGGAGCGCTCGAAGCCCTTCAACCGCGCCATGCCGCGGTCGAGTTGGTAGCCGACCAGGATGCCGTCGCGGACCAGGTCCCAGGACTGGGTGGCGACGCCCTCGTCGTCGTAGCCGATGGTGGACAGGCCGTGCTCGGCGGTGCGGTCGCCGGTGACGTGCATCAGCTCGGAGCCGTACTTCAGCGAGCCCAGCCGGTCGAAGGTGGCGAAGGAGGTGCCGGCGTAGGCGGCCTCGTAGCCGAGCGCGCGGTCCAGCTCGGTGGCGTGGCCGATCGACTCGTGGATGGTCAGCCAGAGGTTGGACGGGTCGATCACCAGGTCGTAGCGGCCGGCCTCGACGCTGGGCGCCCGCATCTTCTCGGCGAGCAGGGACGGCAGTTCGGCGAGCTCGGCGTCCCAGTCCCAGCCGGTGCCGCGCAGGTACTCGAAGCCGCGCCCGACCGGCGGGGCCAGCGTGCGCATCGAGTCGAAGGCCCCGGTGCGCTCGTCCACCGAGGTGGCCTCCAGCGTCGGGTGCAGCCGGATCCGCTGCTGGGTGGTGACGGTGCCGGCGGTGTCCGCGTAGAACTTGTTCTCCTGGACGGTCAGCAGGCTCGCCTGGACGTGCGAGACGCCCTCGGCGGCCAGCAGCCGCGCGCTCCAGTCGGCGAGCAGCGCCGTCTTCTCCGCGTCCGGCACCTCGAAGGGGTTCTCCCGGTAGGAGGAGACCCAGGTGGCGTCCCGGTGGACGGGTTCGTCGGCCAGCTCGACCCGCTCGGTGGAGCCCGCGGTCCGGCTGATCCCCCCGGAGAGCCGGGCCACCGCGACGGCCTGCTCGGCCACCCTCGCCGCCGCGGCGGGGGTGAGGTCGACCCCGGCGGCGAAGCCCCAGGCGCCGTCCAGCAGGACCCGGACGGCGAAGCCCAGCTGCACGCTGTCGGAGGTGCCGGCCGGGCGGGCGTCACGCAGTCGCCGGGAGGCGCTGCGGACCCGCTCCAGGCGGAAGTCGGCGTGGCCGGCGCCGAGTTCGCGGGCCCGGGTGAGGGCGGCGTCGGCGAGGGTGCGCAGCGGCAGCTCGAGGAACAGCGGGTCGACGGCGCGCCCGTGCGGGGCGCCGACGCTGTCGGCCGGAGGGATCGGAGGCAATCGGGCTCCCTGGTCGCGGAGGGTGACGGTGCGGCGCCGCACAGGGGCGCCCGCACCGCATCATGGCCCGTCCAGGGGGTTTCGGCCAGCGCATTTCGACCGGTGCGCCGCCGTCATGCCGGCCGGGTCAGCCGACCGCCTCCCACCAGCCGTCCAGCTCCGGCGGGTTGTCCACGTCGACCCGCTCGCCGGGGCGCGGCACGGCCAGCGGGACGGCCTGCGTCTTCGCCTCGGCCAGCAGCCGCTCCACCGGCTCGGCCCACGGGTGCAGGCCGAGGTTGAAGGTGCACCAGTGCACCGGCACCAGCAGGCCGGCGCCGAGGTCGCGGTGGGCGAGCACGGCGTCCTCGGGGGTCATGTGGATGTCGGCCCAGGCCGCGTCGTAGGCGCCGATCTGCACCAGTGCGGCGTCGAAGGGGCCGTGCTGGGCGCCGATCCTGGCGTAGCCCTCGAAGTAGCCGGAGTCGCCGGTGTAGAAGACCTTGCGGGTCGGGCCGGCGATCACCCAGGAGCCCCACAGGGTGGTGTTGCGGGTCAGGCCGCGGCCGGAGAAGTGGTGCGCGGAGGTGAGGGTGAGCACCAGCTCGCCGAGCGTGCAGGTCTCGTCCCAGTCCAGCTCGATGATCCGGTGCTCCGGGACGCCCCAGCGGCGCAGGTGGCCGCCGATGCCCAGCGGCACCGCGAACGGCGCGGACTGGCTGCGCACCAGGCGCTTGACCGTCGCCATGTCCAGGTGGTCGTAGTGGTCGTGCGAGATCAGCACCGCGTCGACCTGCGGGAGCTCCTCCAGCTCGACCGGCACCGGGTGCAGCCGCTTGGGCCCGACGTGCGCGGACGGGGAGCAGCGATCGCTCCAGATCGGGTCGAGCAGCACCCGGGCGCCCTCGATCTCGACCAGCGCCGAGGCGTGCCCGTACCAGGTGATCGCGACCCCCTCGGCGCAGGCGTCCGCGGCCCCGGCCGGGCGGACGGTGGGCACCGGGTTGGCGGGGACGCGGCCCTCGCGCTCGAACAGCATCCGCCGGGCCGTCCCGCGGTCGAAGCCCGGCCCGGCGGCGGCGCGGGCGAGGGTCGAGGGGGCGTTGTGGAAGACGCCGTCGCGGTACTGCGGGGAGTCGCGCACCCGCTCCTCGCGCTCGCCGTCGGGCCGGCGCCCGAACGCCGCCGGCAGGTCGCGCAGCGACCAGGCGGCCGCTCCCAGGCCGGCCGCCAGGGCGGTCAGGGCCAGCAGTCGTCCGCGCCGGGGGGTGCTCCCGGGCCGTGCCTTGGTCATGCGCCCTGCCTTCGTTCCTCGCCGGGACTCACGGGGGGAGGCGGTACGGCCGGTCCCGGGTCGGTCCGCACCACGGGGGCAACGGGTGCGCCCGGGGGTGTTGTTCCCGTACGGTACCCCCGGCCCGGCTCCGGCCTCGACCCGATCGGGGCAGGTGAGCGGGCACCGGGCGCTCCGGGTACGGATTGTCGGATTGCGACAGTTCCGATCGTGCGGCGCTGTGGGAGCTCGATGCGTCGACACCGCCGACCGCCCGATAGCGTCACACTGCGTACGCGTTTCCGACGTACGCGCTCACACACGGAGAGAGGTGGATCGTTGAGCCGCTCGGTTCTCGTCACCGGAGGAAACCGGGGCATCGGCCTCGCGATCGCCCAGGCCTTCGCCGAAGCCGGCGACAAGGTGGCCATCACCAGTCGCTCGGGCGAGGTGCCCGAGGCCCTGGAGAAGTACGACGTCCTCGCGGTGCGCTGCGACATCACGGACGCCGCCCAGGTCGACGCCGCGTTCACCGAGATCGAGGAGAAGCACGGCGCCGTCCAGGTGCTGGTCGCCAACGCGGGCATCACCAACGACACCCTGCTGCTGCGCATGTCCGAGGAGGACTTCACCTCCGTCCTGGACACCAACCTGACCGGTGCCTTCCGGGTCGTGAAGCGCGCCTCCAAGCTGATGATGCGCGCCCGCAAGGGCCGCGTGGTGCTGATCTCCTCGGTCGTGGGCCTCTCCGGCTCGCCGGGCCAGGCGAACTACGCCGCGTCCAAGGCGGGCCTGGTCGGCTTCGCCCGTTCGCTGGCGCGCGAGCTCGGCCCGCGCAACATCACCGTCAACGTGGTCGCCCCCGGCTTCGTCGACACCGACATGACCGCCGTGCTCAGCGACGAGCGCCGCGCGGAGATCGTCTCGGGCGTGCCGCTGGGCCGCTACGCGTCGCCCGCCGAGGTCGCCTCCACCGTGCGGTTCCTCGGTTCGGACGAGGCCGCGTACATCACCGGAGCCGTCATTCCCGTCGACGGCGGATTGGGCATGGGTCACTGATCATGAGTGGAATCCTCGAGGGCAAGCGGATCCTGATCACCGGTGTGCTGATGGAGTCCTCCATCGCCTTCCACACCGCCAGGCTGGCGCAGGAACAGGGCGCGGAGATCATCCTCACCGCCTTCCCGCGCCCGAGCCTGACCGAGCGGATCGCCAAGAAGCTGCCGAAGCCGGTCAAGGTGCTGTCGCTGGACGTCTCCAGCGAGGAGGACCTGGCGGGCATCGCCGACCAGGTCCGCGAGACCCTGCCGACCCTGGACGGCATCGTCCACTCGATCGGCTTCGCCCCGCAGGACGCGCTGGGCGGCAACTTCCTGGACACCCCGTGGGAGTCCGTGGCCACCGCGATGCAGGTCTCGGCCTTCTCGCTGAAGTCGCTGACCATGGCGCTGCTGCCGCTGATGCAGGACGGCGGCTCGGTCGTCGGCCTCACCTTCGACGCGCAGTACGCGTGGCCGCAGTACGACTGGATGGGCCCGGCCAAGGCCGCCCTGGAGTCGACCAACCGCTACCTGGCCCGCTACCTGGGCTCCCGGGACATCCGCTGCAACCTGATCTCGGCGGGCCCGATCGGTTCGATGGCCGCCAAGTCCATCCCGGGCTTCGGCGACCTGGCCGACACCTGGAACCACCGTTCCCCGCTGAAGTGGGACCTGAGCGACCCGGAGCCGGCCGGCCGCGGCGTCGTCGCGCTGCTGTCGGACTGGTTCCCGAAGACCACCGGCGAGATCGTCCACGTCGACGGCGGTCTGCACGCCATCGGCGCCTGACCGCTCCGCCGTACGCCGCTGCCCGGTACCCCGTGGGGGTGCCGGGCAGCGGCGTTCCCGCGTCCGGGGCCGCTCAGGCGTCGGCCGGGCCGCAGGCGCCGATGGCGCGGCCGGCCTCGACCGAGGCGCGCTGGGCGTCGCCCGCCCGGATGGCGTCGAGGATGGTGTCGTGGCCGATGTAACGCTCGGCGATCAGCTCCGGGCCGACGTCGTGCCGCAGGTGGGCGCGGGTGACCTCGCCGAGGTCGGCGTACACGGCGGCGAGCACGTCGTTGTGGGCGGCGGCCACCACGGCCTGGTGGAACGCGGCGTCGGCCTGGACGAAGTCCTCCGCGTCGCCGGAGTGCCAGGCGGCCTCGCGGCGGTCCAGCGCGGCGTCCAGCAGGCCGAGGTCGCGGTCGGTGCGACGGGCGGCGGCCAGGCCGGCCGCCGAGGTCTCCAGGGCGGCCCGCAGCTCGGCGACCTGGGCCTGGTCGGCGTCGGCGAACCGGCGGTGCATCACCCCCGCGAGTTCGCTGGTGGCGAGCACGTAGGTGCCGGACCCCTGGCGGATGTCGAGCAGCCCGTTGTGCGCGAGGGCGCGGACGGCCTCGCGGACGGTGTTGCGGGCGACGCCGAGCTGCTCGACCAGCGCGGCCTCGGTCGGGATGCGCGAGCCGACGGGCCACTCCCCGGAGGTGATCTGGGCGCGCAGCTGCGCGATCACCTGGTCGGACAGGGGGGTGCGCCTCGGCGAGGACAGCGCCACGGGGACTCCTTGCGGCTGCGGGTGGGAGGACGAACGGGTCCGGTCGGTGGGGGCCGACGTCCGGTGGGGGAACGAACGGGGTCGGCACATCATGCCAAGTCCGAGGTGCATCAATTCATCCCATCATTCTATGATGGCGCCATGCCTCCCGCAGCAGACACCGCCGCCTCCCCACGAACCGAGGCCCGGCCGCAGACCGAGCGGCCCTCCCACCCCTCCCGCTACCTGGGCGTGCTGTTCGCCGTCGCGATCGCCGCCGCCGCCTTCAACCTGCGCCCCGTGGTCACCAGCCTCGGGCCGCTGATGGACCCGGTCCGCTCCGAGCTCGGGATGAACCCCACGCTCGCCGGGCTGCTCACCGCCGTCCCCTCGCTCTGCTTCGGGCTGTTCGGCTTCGCCGCGCCCTCGATGGCCCGGCGGATCGGCCCGATCGCGGTGATCACCGCGGGCATGGGTGCGATCACCGCGGGCGTGCTGGCCCGCTCCTTCGCCGGCGGCACCGCGGTGTTCCTGCTGCTGACCGCGCTCGCGCTGGCCGGTGTGGCCGTCTCCAACGTGCTGATCCCGGTGGTGATCAAGCGCTACTTCCCGGAGAAGGTCGGGCCGATGATCGGCCTCTACTCGATGTCGCTGTCGGCCGGCACCTCGCTGGCCGCCGCCGTCACCGTGCCGATGACCAGCGCGCTCGGCGGCGACTGGCGCGTCGGCCTGGGCGTCTGGGCCGGCCTCGGCGCCCTGGCCCTGCTGCTCTGGCTGCCGGTGCTGCGCGCCAACCGCGAGCGGCGCGAACGCGCCGACGGCCCGCCCGCCGCGCCCGCCAGGCTGCCGATCACCCGCAGCCGGACGGCCTGGGCGATGGCCTGCTTCTTCGGCCTCCAGGCCACCGGCGCCTACGTGGTGATGGGCTGGCTGCCGAAGATCTTCCAGGACGCCGGGGTCGACGAGGGCACCTCGGGGGTGCTGCTCGCCGTGACCATGGTGATCGGCGTGCCGGTCTCCTTCGTGCTGCCCAACCTGGCCGCCCGCCGCGGCGACCAGCGGCTCTTCGTCGTCGTGCTGGCGGCCTTCGGCATCGCCGGTTACGCCGGGCTGGCGCTGGCCCCGGCCGGTGCCCCCTGGGTCTGGGCGGTCCTGGTGGGCCTGTCCAACTGCGCCTTCCCGCTGGTGCTGACCATGATCGGACTGCGCGCCCGGACCGCGGGCGGGGTCGCGCAGCTGTCCGCCTTCGCCCAGGGCGTCGGCTACCTGATCGCCGTCCCCGGCCCGATCCTGATCGGTCGGATCTACGGCCTCACCGGCGAGTGGTACCTGCCGCTGGGCTTCCTGGCGCTGCTGCTGGTGCCGCAGATGCTGTTCGGGCTCCGGGCCGCGAGGGCCCGGCACATCGAGGACGAGGCGGTCCACCCCGCGGAGCGGGTCAGGGCCTGACCGCTCGGCGGGGTCCGACCGCGCGGGGCGGGGCCGGACCCCGCCCCGTCCGGGTGCGGGTCCGGCCGCGTCGGTCAAGGCCCGGCCAAGCGCGGGCCAACGGCTGCCCCGGATCGAGGGGCCGGTGCCGGGCGGGCGCGTTCGGGGTGGGAGAATTCCGGACATGCCCGTTCTCGATCCCAACCCCACCGACGGCCGCAAGCAGCTCGGCCGCCTCGCCCTCGCGATCGCCGGCGTCGTGGTGCTGGTGGCGGTCATCGCCTCCGTCGCCTCGTCCATGGGCTGACCCGCCCGCCCGTCGGAGCCCGCCCGCCGCCGTACCCGGGGTGACCCGGCGGTGAACGGCGCGTGACGGCACCCGCCACCCCTGGGAGTGGCGGCGGCCGGGAGCGTCGCGCCGCCGAGCGGCTTTTCTGCCAAGCTTGCTGGGTATGAGCGCCGACACGCCCCGCAGGATCATCGTTCTCCGCCACGCCAAGGCCGACTGGCCCAACGGCGTGGACGACCACGAGCGGCCGCTGGCCGACCGGGGCCGTCACCAGGCCCCGGACGCCGGCCGCTGGCTGTCCGACTCCGGCATCAACCCCGACTACGTGCTCTGCTCCACGGCGCTGCGCACCCGCGAGACCTGGAAGCTGGCGGCGCACGAGCTGCCCAAGCGGGCCCGCAAGACGGTGTACGAGGACCGGATCTACGAGGCCAGCCCGGGCGAGATCATCGCCGTCCTCCAGGAGACCCCGGAGGAGTACTCGGACGTGGTGCTGGTCGGGCACAACCCCGGCGTGCTGGGCCTGACCCAGGTGCTGGCCGGGGACGAGGGCGACCGGGACGCGCTGGAGCGGCTGCGCCTCGGGGGCTTCCCGACGGCGGCGATCGCGGTGCTCGACTTCAACGGGTCCTGGAAGGGCGTCGAGCCGGGCGCCGCCGCGCTCGTCGCGTACCACACGCCGCAGGACTGAGATCCGCCGGAGCGGCCCCCGCCGGAGCGCGGCGGGCCGGCCTGGCCGGGCACGGGAGAGGGGGGGGGGGGGCCCCCCCCGGGGCCCCCCCCGGCCCCCCCGGGGGCCCCCCCCGGGGGGGGGCCGGGCGCGCGGGGGGGCGGGGGCCCCCGCCCCCCGGGGGGGGCCCCCCCCCCCCCCGGCGGGGCCCCCGGGGGGGGCGCCCCCCGGCGGGGGGGGGGGGGGGGGGGGGGGCGGGCCGGGGGGGGGGGGGCGCGCGCCCCCGCCCCCCCCCCCCTCTCGTACGTCCTCGGGCCCTACTCGGTCGGGGTACCGTCGAGCGCGTCGGCCGCCTCGACCTCCTCGCGGGTGATGCCCAGCAGGTACAGCACGGTGTCCAGGAACGGCACGTTCACCGCGGTGTCGGCGGCCTCGCGCACCACCGGCTTGGCGTTGAACGCCACGCCGAGCCCGGCCGCGTTCAGCATGTCCAGGTCGTTGGCGCCGTCGCCGATCGCCACCGTCTGCTCCAGCGGCACCTTGGCCTGCTCGGCGAACCGGGCCAGCCAGCGGGCCTTGCCGGCGCGGTCCACGATCTCGCCGACCACCCGGCCGGTGAACTTCCCGTCCACCACCTCCAGGGTGTTGGCGGCCGCGAAGTCCAGCCCCAGCTGCTCCACCAGGTGGTCGGTGACCTGGGTGAACCCGCCGGAGACCACCGCGACCTGGAAGCCCAGTCGCTGCAGCGTGCGGATCAGGGTGCGGGCGCCCGGCGTGAAGCGGACCTCCGCGCGCACCTTCTCGGTCACCGAGGCGTCCAGGCCGGCCAGCAGCGCCACCCGGGCCCGCAGCGACTCGGCGAAGTCCAGCTCCCCGCGCATCGCGGCCGCGGTCACCCCGGCGACCTCCTCCTCGCAGCCCGCGTGGGCCGCGAACAGCTCGATCACCTCGTCCTGGATCAGCGTGGAGTCGACGTCCATCACCACCAGGCGCTTGGCCCGGCGCTCCAGCCCGGCCGCGACCACCGCGACATCCACCCGCTGGGCGGCCGCCTCCTGGGCGAGCTCGGCCCGCAGCTCGTCGGTGGCCACGCCGGACACGGCGAGCTCGACCGCCGTCACCGGGTACTTGGCGAGCCGGAAGACGCGGTCGATGTTGCCGCCGGCGGCGGTGATCCGCGAGGTGAGCGCGGAGACCGCGGCGGAGGTCAGCGGGTTGCCGAGCACGGTGACGTGCGAACGGCCCTCGCGGCGCGGCCGGTTGTCGCCGATGCCGGAGAGGATCTCGGCCTGGAGCTTCTGCTCCTCGGCCCAGCGGTGCACGGTGGCCCGCAGACCGCCCTCGGCGCCGGGGGCGGTGGGCGGGGTGACCAGGGCGCACAGGGTGATGCGGCCACGGGTCACGACCTGTTCGATGTCGATCACGTCGACGCCGAAGCCGGCCAGGGTGGCGAAGAGGCCGGCGGTGATGCCGGGGCGGTCCTTGCCGAACACCTTGACGAGCAGGGTGCGCTCGTCCGCGGTCCGGGGCTGGGCGGCGGGGAGGGGCTCAGCGGCCAGGGGCGATGCGTTCATGGTGCCTCCCACGCTACCCGTCGGCCGCGGGCCCCAGAGCACCCGTCCCACGTCGCGGACGCGCGCCCGGGTAGCAGCCTGGTCACAGTCACCCGGGGTGACTTTTATTGGCGGTCGGCGGGCTGGAATGATTCCCCCCGTCAGTTTCAGGAACATCGCACCCCTGGTCGGGGGCCACAATTCGGGGGACCGAGAGAGCGGGGCAGGCGAGCAGTGCCGCAACTCGTCATTGAGATCAACGGACAGCAGCGGACTCTGGAGCCCGGGCGGTCCTACACCATCGGGCGCAACCCGCAGTCGGACTTCCCGTTCGACGACGCCAGGGTCTCCTGGCACCACGGGACCATCACCTTCAACGGCAGCGGTTGGCAGCTGGACGACCACGGCAGCACCAACGGCACCTACGTCGCCGGTGCCCGCACGATGCAGGCCCAGCTGTTCCCCGGTGCCGCCGTCAACCTCGGCAACCCGGAGAACGGCCCCCGGCTCGGCTTCTCCGCGCCCGCCCAGGCCGCCGCCCCGCAGGCCCCCGCCTGGCACGAGGCCGCCACCAGCCGCAGCGCCACCCCGACGCCGCAGCCGCCGGCCCCGCAGCAGGGTTGGTCGCCGCAGGCCCCGTACGCCCCGCAGCCCGAGCCGCAGCAGGGGTGGGCGGGCCAGCAGCAGCCGTTCCCGCAGCAGCAGGGCGGCCTCCCGCCCCAGCAGGGCGGTTTCCCGCAGCAGCAGGCCTTCCCGTCGGCGCCGCAGCACGGCGGCGGCGGCGGTCCGCAGCCGACGATGATCCGCAACCTGACGTCGGCCATGCGCACCGTCCGGATCGGTCGTGCGCTCGACAACGACATCGTGGTCTCCGACCTCCAGGTCTCCCGCCACCACGCCGAACTGCATCAGCTGCCCGACGGCCGCTACGAGATCGTCGACCTCGGCAGCCACAACGGCATCTTCCTCAACGGCCAGCGGGTCCAGCGCCAGCTGATGGGCCCGCAGGACCGGCTGACCGTCGGCCACTCCAGCTTCGTCCTGGTCGGCGACCAGCTGCAGGAGTTCGTCGACACCGGTGCGGTCTCCTTCTCCGCCCGCCACCTGACCGTCGAGGTCGAGCACAAGGGCGCCAAGAAGATCCTGCTCAACGACGTCAGCTTCGGCGTCCCGGAGAAGTCCCTGGTCGCCGTCATCGGCCCCTCCGGCTCCGGAAAGTCGACCCTGCTGCGCGCCCTCACCGGTTACCGCCCGGCCGACCGCGGCGACGTGCTGTACGACGGGCGCAACCTCTACAAGCAGTTCGCCGAACTCCGCTCGCGGATCGGCCTGGTGCCGCAGTCCGAGATCCTGCACAAGGAGCTCACCGTCCGCACCGGCCTCAAGTACGCGGCCCGGCTGCGCTTCCCCGGCGACACCGAGGCCCGCGAGCGCGAGGCCCGGATCGACGAGGTGCTCTACGAGCTGCGCCTGGACAAGCGCGCCGACAACAAGATCACCGCGCTCTCCGGCGGCCAGCAGAAGCGCGTCTCGGTCGCCCTCGAACTGCTCACCAAGCCGTCGCTGATCTTCCTGGACGAGCCCACCTCGGGCCTCGACCCGGGCATGGACCGCGAGGTCATGCAGATGCTGCGGGGCCTCGCCGACGACGGGCGCACCATCCTGGTCGTCACCCACTCGGTGGCCGAACTCGCGCTCTGCGACCGCCTGCTGGTCATGGCGCCGGGCGGCTCGGTGGCCTACTTCGGGCCGCCGGACGAGGCGCTGCACTTCTTCGGGTACGAGACCTGGGCCGACGTCTTCCAGGCCTTCGAGAACTACCCGGACCACGACTGGGCCGGCCGCTACCGCGGTTCGGTGCACTACCAGCAGTACTCCGCCCCCGACGTGGAGTCCGGCGAGGTGCAGCACGCCCAGGTCGCGCAGGAGGCCGTCCGCCCGCCGAAGCCGCAGAGCTGGGGCTCGCAGCTGTGGACGCTGATGCGCCGCTACATGTCGGTGCTCGCCTCCGACCGGGGGTTCCTGGCCCTGTCGGTGCTGCTGCCCGCGGTCATCGGCGCGGTCAGCGTGCTGATCCCGAACGAACCGGGGCTCGCCCCCAACCCGAAGACGCAGCTCCACCTCAACAGCGGGGCCGCGACGATCATGCTGATCCTGGCGATCGGCGCCTGCTTCTCCGGCGCGGCCAACTCGGTCCGTGAGCTGATCAAGGAACGGGCGATCTACGAACGGGAACGGGCCACCGGGCTCTCCCGGTCGGCGTACATGATGTCCAAGATCATCGTGCTGGGCATCTTCAGCGTGATCCAGGGCGCCATCATCTCCGCCGTCGGCTTCCTGCCGCGCAAGCTGCCCGAGCACGGCCTGATCGTCAAGGACGTGCCGCTGATCGAGATGACCATCGGCATGATCCTGCTCAGCTTCGCCGCGATGATGTTCGGTCTGATGATCTCCGCGCTGGTGAAGACCGCCGAGAAGACCATGCCGCTGCTGGTCATGTTCGCCATCGTCCAGGTCGTCTTCACCGGCTGCCTGTTCCAGATCTTCAGCAAGCCCGGCCTGGAGCAGGTCGCCTGGCTGATGCCGGCCCGCTGGGGCACCGGCATCGTGTCCACCACGCTCGACCTGTCGAAGCTCATGGGCCCCTGGAACAAGGACTTCCAGAACCCCGAGTACGACCCGCTCTGGACGCACAGCGTCGCCCAGTGGGCGATCGACGCGGGCGCCCTGGTGGTCATCTCGATCGTCATCGGCGTCGTCGTCACCAGGCTCCAGCGCCGCCACGAGCCCGAGGTCATGCAGAAGGGCTGAGCCCCGCCAGCCCGGCCAGCAGAGGGCGGCCCTCCCACCCGGGGAGGGCCGCCCTCCGGCGTTCCCGGGGCGGGCCCCGCCCGGCCCGGGCCCGGCAGCCCCCGTCGCCCCCGGTCGCCCGTCGCCCCCGCCGCCCGGCCCGGGCCAGACGACCTAGGTCCCGGGACCTGCGTCCCGCGCGGCCGTGGACGGACGCGGCCGCCCCCGCGACGGCGGTAGTTTGGCGTCATGCCCAGCACGCCCAGTGACCAGCGGAGCCCGGCCGGCCCCGTGCCCGCCTGCGACCCCTGCCTGGCCGGCATCGAGGAGGTCAGCCAGGCGCTGCTCGCGATGAGCCGGCACCTGGAGGTCCGCGAGGTGCTGCGCCGCATCACCGCCTCCGCCCGCGACCTCCTCGGCGCCGAGTACGCCGCCCTCGGAGTGCCCGACGACCACGGCGGCTTCGCCCAGTTCGTCGTCGACGGCGTCACCGACGAGCAGTGGCGGGCGATCGGCCCGCTGCCGCGCCAGCACGGCGTGCTCGCCAAGATGCTGCACGAGACCGGCTCCACCCGGCTCGCCGACGTCCGCCGGGCACCCGCCTTCGGCGGCTGGCCCGCCGCCCACCCCGAGATGGACGCCTTCCTCGGCATGCCGATCCTCGACTCCGAGGCCGCCGAGGACGAACCCCAGGTCATCGGTGTCGTCTTCCTCGCCAACAAGCGCGGCGGCGGCCTGTTCACCGACCACGACGAGGAACTGCTGCGGATCCTCGCCGCGCACGCCGCCCTCGCCCTGTCCAACGCCCGCCTCTACGAGCGCAGCCGCGAACTCACCCTCGCCGGCGAGCGCGCCCGGATCGCCCACGACCTGCACGACGCCGTCTCGCAGAAGCTCTTCTCGCTGCGGCTCACCGCCAAGGCCGCCGCCACCCTCGTCGACCGCGACCCGGCCCGGGCCCGCGCCGAACTCGCCGAGGTGGCCCGGCTGGCCGCCGAGGCCGCCGACGAACTGCGCGCCGTCGTCGTCGAACTGCGCCCGGCCGCCCTCGAGGAGGACGGGCTGAGCGCCACCCTCGCCTCCCAGGTGCAGGTCCTCGACCGGGCCCACACCGCCGACGTCGCCTTCGCCGCCGACGGGGTCCGCGCCCTGCCGCCCGCCCAGGAGGCCGCACTGCTGCGGGTCGCCCAGGAGGCGCTGCACAACGCGCTGCGCCACTCCGGCGCCGGCCGGGTCACCGTCACCCTGGCCGGCACCCCGGGGCGCGGCGCCGTCCTGCGGGTGCGCGACGACGGGCGGGGCTTCGACCCCGAGTCCGTCCGCCGGGCCGGCCGCCACCTCGGCCTCGCCTCGATGCGCGACCGCGCGGCCGCCGTCGGCGGCACGCTCATGCTGGATTCCGCCCCCGGTCGGGGGACGCTCGTCGAGATGGAGGTCCCCGGTGCCTGACAGCGCTGCGTCGATCCGTGTCCTGCTGGTCGACGACCACCAGGTGGTCCGCCGCGGCCTGCGCACCTTCCTGGAGGTCCAGGACGACATCGAGGTGGTCGGCGAGGCCGCCGACGGCGCGGAGGGCGTCGACCGCGCCCGCGAACTCGACCCCGACGTCGTGCTGATGGACCTCAAGATGCCCGGCGTCGACGGCATCGAGGCGCTGCGCACGCTCAAGGGCGAGGGCAGTCGGGCCCGGATCCTGATCGTCACCAGCTTCACCGAGCACCGCACCATGGTCCCGGCACTGCGGGCCGGCGCCGCCGGGTACGTCTACAAGGACGTCGACCCCGAGGCGCTGGCCGGTGCGATCCGCTCGGTGCACGCGGGCCACGTCCTGCTCCAGCCGGAACTGGCCGAGGCACTGCTCGCCGACGAGGGGCCGCGGGCCCCGCAGGGCCGCGGCGGCACCCTCACCGAGCGCGAGCGCGAGGTCCTCGGCCACATCGCCGACGGCCGCTCCAACCGGGAGATCGCGCGCAGCCTGCACCTGTCGGAGAAGACGGTGAAGACCCACGTCTCCAACATCCTGATGAAGCTGGACCTCGCGGACCGCACCCAGGCGGCGCTGTGGGCCGTCCGCAACGGCGAGGCCCGCTAGCGTCCGAGTCCCGCGCCGGCCCCGGGCGGTCAGCGCGCCTCGCGCTCGTCCACCAACGCGTTGTAGGCGGCCACCTGGGCCCGCCGGGCGGTGCGGCGCAGCGGCGCCAGCACCGCCCCGCGCGCGGCCATCTCGGAGGCGCTCACGGCCGCGCCGTGCCCGCCCGCGGCGATCGCCAGCAGCGCCGACACCTGCCGGGCCGACTCCAGCACCCGCACGGCCCGCGGCGGGTAGCCGGGCGCCAGCAGCTCGACGTGCCCGCGCCGCCGGTGGGCCTCCAGGGCCCGCAGCGCCTCCGGGCCCGCGCCCGCCACGTCCAGCCGGGTCAGCAGCAGCGTCGCCTCGCGCAGACCGTCCACCAGCTCCCGCTCGGCCTCGTGCAGCGAGGGCACGTCGGCCGGCGGGGCGTCCTCGACCTCGGTGCAGCGCCACAGGACGGTGGCCGAACGGTCACCGGCGGGGCCGAACACCTCCACCTCCGGGACCAGGCCGAGCGGCACCCCCACCGCCAGCACCGCTTCGCCCGCGCCCATGGCGCGCTCGTTGAACGGCGCCGGGCCGGTCAGCCCCAGCGGGTGCCCGGCGGACGGCAGGGCCAGCCGCAGGCCCTTCACGCCGAGGACCCGCAGCCGCCCCAGGGCCCAGGTGAGGCCGTGCAGCTCGCCCGGTCCGTCCCCGGGCAGACCGGTGACCCGATGGCTCTCGTCGTCGCCCAGCACGGCCGCGGCGGCGTCGTCGGGCGGCACCAGACCGGCCAGCAGGGCGTTGCCCCAGGCGGTCAGCCGCCCCGAACGGGGTTCTTCGTACGGATTGTCGGCAGGAGTCACGAGCATCCGGCCAGCCTACGGAATCGGCGGTCATCCGCGTGGCGTAGGTTTGCCCATGCGTGTGCGGCGCACCCACCCCGTGCCCACCGGCTGCCGGAGTAGGCTCGCCGCCCGCACCGACGGCCGAAATTCTTGTATTGGGGAAGGCGTAGGCATGAGCGACGTGCTGGAGCTGGTGGACGTATCCGTGGTCCGGGAGGGGCGCGCGCTGGTCGACCAGGTCTCGTGGTCCATCTCCGAGGGGGAGCGCTGGGTCATCCTCGGCCCCAACGGCGCCGGCAAGACCACGCTGCTGCAGATCGCCGCCACCTACCTGTTCCCGACCGCGGGCAAGGTGTCCGTGCTGGGCGAGAAGCTGGGCGAGGTCGACGTCTTCGAGCTGCGCTCGCGGATCGGGCTGGCAGGCGCCGCCATGTTCGACAAGCTGCCGGCCGAGCAGACCGTGCTGCAGACCGTGCTCACCGCCGCCTACGGCATGACCGTCAGCTGGCAGGAGACCTACGAGCAGTCCGACGAGTCCCGCGCCCTCGCGCTGCTCGACCGCCTCGGCATGGCGGGCCTGACCGGCCGCAAGTTCGGCACCCTCTCCGAGGGCGAGCGCAAGCGCACCCTGATCGCCCGCGCCCTGATGACCGACCCCGAGCTGCTGCTGCTCGACGAGCCCGCGGCCGGCCTGGACCTCGGCGGCCGCGAGGACCTGGTCCGCCGGCTCGGCGCGCTCGCCCAGGACGAGTTCGCGCCCGCCATGGCGATGGTCACCCACCACGTGGAGGAGATCGCGCCGGGCTTCACCCACGTCCTGATGATCCGGCAGGGCAAGGTGCTCACCGCCGGCCCGATCGACACCGAGCTGACCGCCCGCAACCTCTCCAAGTGCTTCGGCCTGCCGCTCACCCTGGAGCGCCACGGGGACCGCTGGTCGGCGCAGGGCCTGCCGCTGGGCTGACCCGCCGTCCGCGACGCCGCCGGGAGACCGCGGAGACCGGTCGCACGTGCGACCGGTTTCCGCCCCTCGACCTGCGGGAACTGTCCGCCTGGAAGACCCTTCGCTCCCTAGGATGGACGCGTGGACAGCTGGATCTGGTGGCTCCTGGCCGCCGTCGGGCTCGGCATACCGCTGGTGCTGACCGCGATGCCGGAGTTCGCCATGTTCGCGGTCGGTGCGGCGGCCGCCGCCGGCGTGGCCGGGCTGGGTGCGGGAGTGGTCTGGCAGACCCTGGCCTTCGTCGGGGTCTCGGTCGCGATGCTGGTGGTGGTGCGCCCGATCGCGTACCGGCAGCTGCGCCGGGGCCCGCACGTGAAGATGGGCATCGAGGCGCTCCAGGGCGCCACCGCGGTCGTCGCGGAAACCGTCGACGGGGAGGGCGGCCGGATCAAGCTCAACGGCGAGATCTGGTCGGCCCGCGCGCTCCACCCGGACAGCGTGTACCAACCGGGGCAGCAGGTCGACGTCGTCGAAATCCAGGGCGCGACCGCCCTGGTCGTCTAGGGGAGAGTCCGTGGAACCCGTCCTTATCGTTTTGGTCGTCCTGGTCGTGGTGGCCTTCATCGCGCTGATCAAGACGATCCAGGTCATCCCGCAGGCCAGCGCCGCGATCGTGGAGCGCTTCGGCCGCTACACCCGGACGCTCAACGCGGGGCTGAACATCGTCGTCCCGTTCATCGACAGGGTCCGCAACCGCATCGACCTGCGCGAACAGGTCGTGCCGTTCCCCCCGCAGCCGGTGATCACCCAGGACAACCTGGTCGTCAACATCGACACGGTGATCTACTACCAGGTCACCGACCCCCGCGCGGCCACCTACGAGGTCGCCAGCTACATCCAGGCCATCGAGCAGCTGACCGTCACCACGCTGCGCAACATCATCGGCTCGATGGACCTCGAGTCCACACTGACCTCGCGCGAGGTCATCAACGCGGGCCTGCGAGGCGTCCTGGACGAGGCCACCGGCAAGTGGGGCATCCGCGTCAACCGCGTCGAGCTGAAGGCCATCGAGCCGCCGACCTCCATCCAGGACTCGATGGAGAAGCAGATGCGCGCCGACCGTGACAAGCGCGCCGCGATCCTCACCGCCGAGGGCCAGCGCCAGGCGCAGATCCTCAAGGCCGAGGGTGAGAAGCAGGCCGAGGTGCTCAAGGCCGAGGGTGAGGCGCAGGCCGCGGTGCTGCGCGCCGACGGTGAGGCGGCCGCGATCCGGACGGTCTTCGAGGCCATCCACGACGGCGACGCCGACCAGAAGCTGCTCGCCTACCAGTACCTGCAGACCCTGCCCGAGCTGGCCAAGGGCGACTCCAACAAGCTCTGGATCATCCCGAGCGAGGTCGGCGACGCGCTGAAGGGCCTCGGCGGCGCGTTCACCGGCATGACCGGCAACGGCGGCGCGGTGAACGGTGGCGCGGTCGCCGCCCCGACCGTCCCGCCGGTGGCGCCCGCCTCCACCCAGGTGCCGATCGACCCGGCCTCCGGCCCGCGCCCGGTGGACACCGAGAAGGGCGCCGCCCGTCCCCGGGTGGACCCGGCGCGCGAGTACCGCAAGATCGACCCGGAGTGACCGGCTGAGCCGTCCCGCTCCCGGGGCCCGTCGCCAGGTGGCGGCGGGCCCCCGTCGTTGCGCGGGCGGTGGGGCACCGCCACGCGCGGGCGGCGGTGCCCCGCCACGCGGGCGCGGCCGGTCCGGGGGAGCCGGCCCGGTGGGCGCCCGGGCCGCGGTGTGGCGTGCGTCCCGAATCGTGGGCGGCTCTGGTCCGGCCGGTGGGCCGTCCGGCATGATCCGTTCGGACAGGACCGAGAGGAGAGGTGACCCATGACGCTCTGGGAGGCCGTCGCCGTCCTGGTGGCGGGCGTCGGCGCGGGGATGATCAACGTGATCGTCGGCTCCGGCACCCTGATCACCTTCCCGGTGCTGCTCGCCGTCGGCATCCCGCCGGTCACCGCCAACGTCTCCAACTCCTTCGGGTTGGTGCCCGGTTCGCTCAGCGGCGTGATCGGCTACCGGCGCGAACTGGTCGGCCAGGGCCGCCGGCTGCTGCGCCTGGGCAGCGCCTCGCTGCTCGGCGGACTGCTCGGCGCGCTGCTGCTGACCAAGCTGCCCAGCGCCGCCTTCGACGCCATCGTCCCGGTGCTGATCCTGCTCGCCCTCGTCCTGGTGGTCGTCCAGCCCCGGGTCGCCAAGGCCGTCGCCGCCCGCCGCCGCCCCGGCGGCGACCCGGACGGCGGCCCGGTCCTGCTCTTCGGCGTCTTCCTCACCGGCATCTACGGCGGCTACTTCGGCGCTGCGCAGGGCGTCCTGCTGATGGCGCTGATGGGCATGCTGCTCCAGGAGGACCTGCAGCGGATCAACGGCGTGAAGAACGCGCTGGCGATGATCGTCAACGCCGTCGCCGCGTTGTTCTTCCTCTTCACCTCGACCGTGAACTGGGCCGCCGCCGGGCTGATCGCGGTGGGCTCGCTGGTCGGCGGACTGGCCGGCGCCAAGGTCGGCCGCCGCCTGCCGCCGTCCGTGCTGCGCGCGGTCATCGTGGTGGTCGGCCTCGCCGCCGTCACCAAGCTGCTGCTGGCCTGACCGGCCGTCAGAACGCCCCGGCCGCGGGGCCGTCCCGCCGGCCCCCGACTCCCGAGGAGTACCCCCGTGGCCCTGGAGATGCGCGAGACCTGCGAGCGCTGCGCGGTGTCGCTGACCGCCGACGGCCCCGCCTCGATATGTTCCTTCGAGTGCACCTTCTGCCCGGACTGCACCGAGGCCATGGCCGGTGGCTGCCCCAACTGCGGCGGCGAGCTGGTGGCCCGTCCGCGGCGGAGGGCCGCCTGACCCCGCACCTGGACCCGACGACGAACGGGAGCGCTTCGATGAGCAACAGAGCACGGCTGAGCGAGGACGAGATCACCGGGGCCCTGGCGGCGCTGCCGCACTGGGCCCGGGAGGGCGACGCCATCGCCCGCACGGCCGATGCCCCCGACTTCCCGGCGGCGATCAGGGTCGTCGTCGCCGTCGCGGAACAGGCCGAGGCGCTCGGCCACCACCCGGACGTCGACATCCGCTGGCGCACCCTGCGCTTCGTCCTCTCCACCCACAGCGTCGGCGGGCTCACCGCCCTGGACGTCGACCTGGCCGCCCGGATCGACGAGGCCCTGCGGGCCGAATCGGCGGTCTGACACCGGTCCGAGGCTGGTTCGACGCCGGTCCGACGCCGGTCCGAGGCTGGTTCGACGCAGGCCTGCGGGAGGCTCCAGGGAGGCCTGCGGCAGGCCTGCGGGACCACCGGGGGAGGGCGGAGGGGCGTGTTCCGGCGGGCGTGAGATGCTGACTGCCGCATTGGCCGGCGGCGCGGAGGGACGGGAACGGATGGCGCAGGAGCCCTTCGGAGACGCCCACCAGCAGCCGTGGCACCCCCAACCGCAGCAGGCCTGGACGGGCGGTGGGTACCAGCAGCCTCCGCAGGCCGCGCCGTTCGGGCAGCCGCCGTCCGGAGAGGCGGCGTCCGGGCAGCCGCAGTTCGGGCAGTCGCCGTCCGGGTCGCAGGAGTACTGGCCGCAGGAGCAGTGGCAGCAGGAGCAGTGGCCGACGAGTGCGGGCTACGGGCAGGTGCCGCAGTACGGCGAGCAGCCCGCCCACCTCGACCAGGCCCTCCCGTACGACCAGGCCTCCCGGTACGGCGGGGCCCAGCAGGACGACCGGACCCACCAGTACGACCAGGCCCAGTGGTACCAGCAGACCGCACCGTACGCCGACCCCGCACCCTACGGCGCGGGCCCGCACCACGGCGACGCCGGGTACGGCGCGACCGGGTACGTCCAGGGCGGCCACCTCCAGGACCGGTTCCAGCCACACCAGGCGTACCCGGACCCGGACCCGGGGCAACAGCCCGCGGGGGAGGGGCTGTACGTCCCGGCGGGGGCCGAGTACTCGGCCGACGGGTACGTGCACCTCGACGAGGCCGAGCCGGAGACCGGGCCCGCTGCGGCGGACCCCGCGGACCGGGACCGGGAGCCGACCCCGGAGCCCGCAGCCGTCGCACCCCCGCGGGCCGCCGGCCGCCGCGGCGGTGCGGCTGCGCCGGCCGGGTCCTCGCTCGGCGCCCGGGCCAGGGCCGCCGCCGGCACGGTGCTCTCCGGCGAGCACGTGCCCAGCCGACGGGCCCTGCTGGTGCGCACCGGCGCCGGGGTGGCCGCGCTGGGCGTGCTGGTCGCGGCCGCTCTGACGGTCGGTGCCGAGGGCGGTGGCACGGCGGCCGCCGACAGCGGTGGCGAGCCCGGCTTCGCCGTCGCCCACACCAGGACGTGGTCCGCCCAGCCCGCCGCCGCGGCCGGGCCGACCGGGACCGACGACACACTGGTCGGCAGCTGGCTGCTGGCCGACGCGGTGGTCCGCGCCGACGCCGCCGGGGTGCGCGCCTACGACCTCGCGGCGGGCAAGCCCGTCTGGTCGGTCGAGCCGCCGGCGGCCGGGGCCGTGCCGTGTGGGCTGTCGGCCGGAGTGAACAAGGAGGGCCTGGGGGCGGTGCTGTTCCGGCCGCAGGCCGACCCGAAGAGCCCGTGCACGCTCGTCGCCGCCGTCGACACCAAGACCGGCAGGACCGCGTGGACGAAGAGCGTCTCGGACGCCAAGGGCGCCTACGTCGCCCGGATCGGCGTCACCGAGGACAAGGTGATCGCGGTCGGCGACGACCGGGCGATCGCCTGGGAGTCCGCGGACGGCAAGGACGTCTGGCAGTACACCGGGCAGGGCAAGTTCTGCACGCTGTCCGGCGGCGTCAGCGGCAAGACCGTGCTGATCGCCTCCTCGTGCGCCGACTCGACCCCCGCCGACCAGGCCGTCGCGCTGAACACGGCGGACGGCAAGGTCGGTTGGTGGCGCGGCCTGAACAACCGGCCGAAGACGGTGACCGTCCTCTCCGCCGAACCCCCCGTCGTCCTCACCACGGGCGGGAAGCCCGAGGACGACCGGGTGTTCGCCTGGGGAGCGGGCGGCGACCCGGCCGCCGAGATACCGGTGGTCGGTGACGGGGGCCGCCTGGACCTCACCCACGGCACGTTCTCGGCCACGCCCGACGTGTTCTTCCAGGACCGCACGATGGTCACCACGCTCGTCCAGCCCAACGGCGGCGGCCCGGTCGTGGCGGTCGGCTACGACCTCGACACCGGCAAGCAGCGCTGGAAGTCGCCGACCGCGGCCAAGGGCACCGTCCGGGCCGTCGGCCTGGACGGCGGCTCGCTGGTGCTCGCCGCCGACGAGCGCCGCGACCAGCCCGCCCACCTCAACCGCTTCCCGCTCGCCGGCGGCCAGGAGGCGACCGGAGGCAACTTCCCGCCCGGCACCGGCTCGCTGCTGGTCTCGGGGCGGGTGCTGATCGGCGGCGGGCGGGTGGCCGTGGTGCCCGAGCACTCCGCCAACTTCGGCACGGCGGCGGTCTACCAGGCCAAGGGGTAGCCGCCGGCCCGGGTCGGCGGACCGGTCGGGGCCGGGGGCGGTCGGGGCCCGTCGAGGTCCGTCGACCGGGCTCCGACGGAAGGACCCCGACGGACGGACCCCGGTCGGCCCGGCGTCAGGTCAGGCGGCCGGAAGTGCCGACGGGACCGCCTGGGCCGGTACCTCCGGCAGCCAGTCCGCCAGCTCCCTGGCCTCCGAGCCGCGCAGCCCGAGCGCGAGCATCAGGGTGGCCTGCGGGGTCGGCACGAACGGCCGGCGCAGCAGCCGCATCCCGGCCTGCTCCGGCGTCCGGTCCGCCTTGCGCTGGTTGTCCTCCGCGCACGCGGCCACCGTGTTCAGCCAGCTGTCCTCGCCGCCGCGCGACCGCGGCTGCAGGTGGTCCACCGTGGTGGCCCGCCGACCGCAGTAGGCGCACAGGTGCTGGTCCCGGGCCAGCACACCCCGCCGCGACCACGGGGCCTGTTGTCGGAACGGCACCCGGACGTAGCGTTGCAGTCTGATCACCCGGGGCACCGGGACGGTCACTCCCGTCCCCCGGATCGAGCGCAGCGGATGCGCCTGCTCCACCACCGCCTTGTCCTGGAGCACCAGGACGACGGCGCGCTGGAGCGACACCGTCGTCAGGGGCTCGTAGCTCGCGTTCAGAACCAGCGTGTTGCGCACTCGGCACGCCCTTTCCGCGGGCGTGCCACGGCGGCACGACCGTCTCCACACACGTCACTGCCGCCGCACGGCGGTGAAGCCACTCTGAACGGGCCCCCAGCCGACGAACAACGGAATTTCCGGTATCGGGGAGGCGAGCCGGGGATCCGGCGGGAAACGCGGCACGCCGCCTCGGCGAAAACTCGCTGGCCCGGACCGCGTAGGCTCTACCACGCTGGAGTCGTACCGACCCGGGGCCCGACGGAACCGGGGCCACCACCGGGCGGGCGCCCGATCGAAGGAGAAGCGTGACCGTGACGGACATCGTCGACGAGCTGCGGTGGCGGGGGCTGATCGCCCTGTCCACCGACGAGGACGCACTGCGCAAGGCGTTCGCGGACGGCCCGGTCACGTTCTATTGCGGCTTCGACCCGACGGCCCCCAGCCTGCACCTGGGCAACCTGGTGCAGATCCTCACGATGCGCCGGATCCAGCAGGCGGGGAACCTCCCGCTCGGCCTGGTCGGCGGCGCCACGGGCCTGATCGGCGACCCGAAGCCCACCGCCGAGCGTGTGCTGAACGACCCGGAGACGGTCGCCGGCTGGGTCGAGCGCCTGCGCGCCCAGATCTCGCGCTTCCTCGACTTCGACGGCCCCTACGCGGCGCGCATGGTCAACAACCTGGACTGGACGTCCGGGATGTCCGCCATCAGCCTGCTGCGCGACGTGGGCAAGTACTTCCGCGTCAACAACATGATCGCCAAGGAGGCCGTCGCCCGACGGCTCAACTCCGACGCGGGCATCAGCTACACCGAGTTCAGCTACCAGATCCTCCAGGGCATGGACTACCTGGAGCTGAACCGCCGCTACGGCTGCAGCCTGCAGACCGGCGGCAGCGACCAGTGGGGCAACCTGACCGCCGGCACGGACCTGATCCGCAAGGCCGACGGCAAGTCCGTCCACGCGCTCGCCACGCCGCTGATCGTCAAGGCCGACGGCACCAAGTTCGGCAAGACCGAGTCCGGCACGGTCTGGCTCGACCCCGAGCTGACCACCCCGTACGCCTTCTACCAGTTCTGGCTGAACGCGGACGACCGGGACGTCTCCAACTTCCTGCGGATCTTCAGCTTCCGCTCGAAGGAGGAGATCGAGGAGCTCGAGCGCGAGACCACCGAGCGCCCCGCCGCCCGCCTCGCGCAGCGCGCCCTCGCCGAGGAGCTCACCACCCTCGTGCACGGCGCCGAGCAGTACGAGCGCGCCGTCGCCGCGTCCAAGGCGCTGTTCGGCCAGGGCGACCTCGCCGACCTGGAGGCCCCGACCCTGGCGGCCGCCTTGGCCGAGGTCCCGAAGGCCGAGGTGTCCGAACTCCAGCCGGTGGTCGACCTGTTGGTCGCCGTCGGCCTGGCGCCGAGCCGCTCGGCCGCCCGCCGGACGGTCAAGGAGGGCGGTGCCTACCTCAACAACGTCAAGGTGACGGACGAGGAGGCGGTGCCGACGGAGGCCGATCTGCTGCACGGCCGCTGGCTCGTGCTGCGCCGCGGCAAGCGCAACCTGGCGGCGGCGGAGCTGGCGCCGGCCACGGTCTGACCGAAACGCGACGCCGCTGACCTGCGGCTTCGACCATCGAGGGCGGGATCCAGCCGGATCCCGCCCTCGATGTTTGACGGTGACGTGCAGGTGGACTAGTGTTGAACGAGTCGCTGAAGCGGCCACACCACTCGGCAAGACCCACTCTCACCTCGACGCCCATTAACTTGGGTCTGTTGGCGTTCCCGTCAACCGCGGTGAGCGTGAATTTCGGGTAACACCCGGAATGCGCTAATGTGGAGCCCGTCGCGGAAAGCGACACCGACCAGTTCGGAAAATCGGATGAATGAAACTCCGGAAAACGGAGCGGAAAGCGTCTGATAAGCTGGGAACACGAAAGAACGAAGCGCCCGGAGGGCCTGCTGGAAGGCAGACCGAAGGAAGTGTCCGTTCCTTGAGAACTCAACAGCG